>CAZLND010000111.1:0-8353 GCA_964560635.1 uncultured bacterium
GCACCCGGGAAAGGGCAAGGGTGGGTTGGGCGATATAATCGCGGGGGTTCTCTTTAATGAGAGAAGCGAATTTTTCCTGGTCGGCCTTGGAAGAGTGGGGTCCCACCAGCATGCCGTAGCCGCCCGATTGGTTGACGGCCTTGACCACCATCTTGTCCAGGTTCTCCAATACGTGCTTACGTTGCTTCTCGTCCTCGCAAACGAATGTGGGCACATTGGGCAGGATAGGGTCCTCATCCAAGTAATATTTGATGATCTGGGGAACATAGGCATAGACCGCCTTGTCGTCGGCGAGACCAGTGCCGGTGGCGTTGGCCAGGGCTACACGGCCCGCGCGGTAGACGTCCATGAGCCCGGGCACGCCTAACATGGAATCGGCGCGGAAGACCTTGGGGTCGATGAAGTCGTCGTCCACCCGGCGGTAAATGACATCCACCCGCTCGAAGCCTTTGGTGGTGCGGACCATCACATAACCATCCACTATCGCCAGGTCCCGACCCTCTACCAGCTCGGCGCCCATCTGCTGGGCTAGGAAAGCGTGCTCGAAGTAAGCGGAATTGAAGGGGCCGGGGGTCAGGACCACCACGCGGGGCGTCCCCATCACCGCGGGTGAGATATTTTGAAGGGTATTGAGCAAGCGAAGGGGATAGTCGTCCACGGGCCGCACGCGCATGTCCTGGAAAACCTTGGGGAGCGTGCGCTTCAAGACGTCCCGATTCTCCAATACATAGGAGACGCCCGAGGGACAACGCAGGTTGTCCTCCAAAACGTAATACTGCCCGTCCTTGTCGCGCACCAGGTCGGTACCAGTCACGTGGATCCAGAGGCCATTGGGCGGTTTGAGACCCACGCATTGGGGGCGGAATCCGAAGGACGACTTCACGATATGCTCGGGGATGGCCTTGTCCTTGAGGATCTTCTGGTCGTGGTAGATGTCGTCGATGAAGAGGTTCAGGGCCTGGATGCGCTGGGTGAGGCCTTTCTCGATGGGGGTCCATTCCTGGGCGCTGACGATGCGGGGGATGATGTCGAAGGGAAATATCTTTTCGGTCCCCTCGTTGGCGCCGTAGACCGTGAAGGTGATGCCCATCTGGAGGAGCTCGGCTTCGGCGGCTTTCTGTTGGCGCAACAGGTCACCCGGGCCCATGGCTTTGAGCCGGTTGACGAGGGGCACCGCGCAGGGGCGGGGTTGGCCGGACCCGTCGAAGAGTTCGTCGTAAAAACCGTTGGTGTCGTAGTTTTCGAAATTCATGGGTGTTGAGTTTAACATAGCAATATCGGGGCCAAAACCCTTGTTTAAACCCTTTAGTTTTTGAGGCTTTTGTCCGAGCCCGGAACAAATTTGAAAGCGGGAAGGGCACAAAATTGTATCAAGGCCTGTTCAGCCACAGATGCATGGGATGCATATGATGGATAGGGAACAGCTTAAATCGACGGTTTAAAATCCCATGAATCCCCTGAATCTGTGGCAAATTTCCTTTTGTTTTTCACTGTGTCTGGGTGTTCCTGTGGTTGAAAATGAGGTCGGAGGATCTCCGTGAATCGAATCGCCGTTCTTTTCCTTAAAGGCCTCGCCTTGGGGTTGGGTATCGGTCTTTGCCTGGCCGGGGCGGTGGGGCTTCTTTATAGGGCCATGCATAGCGGGGACCCGAACCTTCATCCCGGACATACGATGCTTTACCTCTTCATCGTCGGGACAGTCATGGGAACGTTGGGCGGCTGGTGCCTGGCCCTGCACATGGTCCTGGTGGACTTGTTGACCTCCCTTTTCCTGAAGGTCTGTGAGTTGGTCCCCATGCCCGCCGCGGTGGTGGGGAAGGATTGGGCTGAGAGAATGGAAACTTTCTTTCGCGAGATACTGGCGCCCATGCCGGGCATCCTGCGCAAGCTGGCGGAGTGGTTCTTTATTTTGCGGTTCGAGGATTACAACCGCATCAACCGGGCGCTGGATAAAGCGAAGAAGACCGAACCCCAAGGCAAGTTCTCGCCCCAATGGATGGGTTTAGTGGTCCTGCACTACCTTTTGGAGCCCTTATGGATCTTCTTTTACGTGGTCTATGCTATTCTTTTTTCGGTCAGCTGTATTTTTTGGAGTTTGGCGTTCATTCGATAAAAAAGAGGTGCTGTCTTTGACGGATCCGAATTATCAAAAATGGAAATCCCTCCAATCTCACTGGGATGACGACGACTTCCTTAAGTCCCTGACGGACCTGATGAAACTGCGTTATCGGCGGCTGGACGAGAAGGTGGCCGAAATATTCGAAAAGGCCTTTGGGGAATTTTCCGAAAAGCCTCTCCTGGTGGATGTGGGATGCGGCCGGGCGGAGTTCGCCGCTTTCTTGAACCTGCGATGGCGGGACAGGGCCAGCTTGCAAAGCGACGCTTGGAACTATGTGGGCATAGAACCCTCGGCGGAACAATTGAAACAACGGGATATCCCGATGATGGGTTTGGGATTCCTACAAGCCACGGCGGAGCAGATCCCTTTTTCGGACTTGCTCGCGAATGGGGTCCTCTTAAAAGAAGCTATCGACCATTGCTATGACCCGGCCAAGGTTTTCCAAGAAGCGAAGCGCCTTCTCAAGCCGGGGGGTGTGTTGGTCGTGACGGTCACCAACGACAAGTCCTACTTCAAACGGCTTCTGCCGGTCATCAATAAGGCCCACAAGGACAAACAAACCGATCATCTCTTCTTTTTTGGACCGGATGAGTTGAAGAAGCTGGCCGAAGAGGCCAAGTTTGACAGGGTATCGGTCGAAACCTATAATTACCTGAAATTACCGCGTCTTTTGGAAAAGGCATTGGGCCTTCTCGGAACTTCCGCCAACCGTGCGATCTTGAACCTCACGGATGCCATTGGAACAGCAGTCCTCCCCGGATTGGGCGGGGGGATCATCCTTAGAGCCTATAAAAAACAAAATTAGTTGTCATTGCGAGGAATGCCCGCCGAATAGGCGGGCGAAAATGACGAAGCAACCCCAGTTTAAATAAGCCGTTCGCAAGGATCGGCGTCAGGGTCAAAACCACCCATGAACTGAGGTTGCTTCGCCTCGAAATTCGAGGCTCGCAATGACGACTAGGCAATGAGAGGAAGAAAATGAACCAAGATCTCTTGAACATCCTCGTTTGTCCCGCCTGTGGGTCCGCCGTACGCGAAAAGGATGGCGCCGTCGAATGCACCGCGTGCAAGAAGCGCTATCCCATCGAGAACGGCATCCCCGTCATGCTCGTGGACCGTGCGCAGACCCCTAAAAAATAAATTGAACCACCAAGGCACCAAGGGCACCAAGAAAGGCTCTTTTGGTGACTAACCCCAAAAAGAAAACACTGCGCATCGGTATCGAAGCCCGCTTAGCCTATCGGCGGGGGGTCGGTACCTACACGGCCAACCTCATTAAGTCCCTCGCTAAGATCGACCATCGCAATCGTTATGTGGTGTTCAACGCGCCTGACTCCCTAAAAAAGCAGGTTTCCAACCGGAAGTTCCAATGGGTCCAGGTTCCTTTCGGGAACGCCGCCCATTATGAGCAGGTCCTTCTGCCCCAGGCCGCCCGAGAGCAGGGAGTGGACCTCCTCCACTACACCGATAATTCCGCGACAGCCATTGATCCCATTCCATTTGTTCTAACCCTGCATGACACCATGCATACCCGGCCTTTGAAAGAAGTGAGGCCCAAGCCCGGCCTGAGACACCGTCTGGTTTACGCTTATAAAAAATGGGCCATTGCCCGGTCGGTCCCCAAAGCCAGGGCTATCTTGACCGTTTCCGATTTTTCCAAAGGACAGATCGTCCGGCAAATGGGGGTAGAACCCGGGAAAGTTTTTGTCACCCCCGAAGGGGTGGACCGGCGTTGGTTCGGCCGGGTTCGCCGAAAACCGACCAAGCTTTTCAAGATACTGGTCCATGGCGCGGCGGACGAGCGCAAGAACGTCTCGAATATACTGAAGGCCGCCAAGCTGTTGATGGACCAGGGCAAGAAGTTCCAATTGGTCGTGGTGGGGATGGATGAGGCGGAGCTGAAGTGCACCCATTACCTGGAAGAAGTGATCAACTTGGGAGTGGGCAGTTACGTGGAATGGGCCGGGAACGTGCCTTTTGAGATGCTGCCCCACGTCTATTCGGAAGTGGACCTTTTCCTTTATCCTTCCCGTTTGGAAGGGTTCGGTTTACCGGTGCTGGAGGCTTTCGCCTGCGGAGTGCCGGTGGTCACTTCGAACAGCACATCCTTGCCAGAAGTGGTGGGGAACGCGGCCCTGATGGTGGACCCCGAAAGCCCCCGTGCTATCGCCCAAGCGGTGAAGCGGATGATGGAAAAGCCGACATTGCGGAACCAATATATCCGGCGTGGTTTGAAGAGGGCCGGCCAATTCAGCTGGGACAAGACCGCCCGCCTGACCTTGAAGGTTTACGAAAGTCTGGAGCTTTAATTGAGACAAGAACAACAGATAAAACATTTGACGGTCTGGAACTGCCTGCTTTTCTTTTTGGTGACCACGGGGTTCGAGATGTTCGCCATCATCACGGCCAATCTTTATGACGCTACCCGGTTGATCTTGGTTGGGGAGATGTTACTGATCGCTTTCCTGGCGTTCCTATCGCTGGAGATATTCCTGGTCTTCAAGTTCGACCCCAAGGACAAAAAGAATTTCCTGACCCCTTTTCTTTTGACCCACGCGCCTTGGCTCATCGCGCCCGCTCTGGGAGCCTTGCCGCACATTCACCTTCCCGCGCCGCATGATCTCTTGCTCCGCAAGTTCCAGATATTCTTCGGGTTGATGTGGGTGACCCACCTTTTTCTTTTCACGCGTTTCTTCCTGGATAGGACCTATAAACAAGGCGGGGAGTGTTCGAAGATCTTCGGTTTGGCCGCGGCCTTTCTATTCTGCGGGACCACATTGACCACCGCGACCTTTTGCGACTTGAGCGGAGATGAGCCCCATTATCTTTTGATGGCCCAGAGCCTTCTGCATGACGGCGACCTGGACCTTTCCAACAATTACGCCGATCGGGACTATTCGTCTTTTTACCATCGAGGGGAACTTGAGCCGCAAGGTCTGGAGCATGTGGTGAACGGTAAAAGAGTCAGTCACCATCCTCTGGGACCTGTTTTATTGATACTGCCAGGATTCGCTTTATTCGGGAGGCTGGGAGCGGCCTTGACCATGGCCCTTTTGGCGGCCTTGGCTTTGTATTGGACCCTCAAAGCCCTTGAAGGAACGGGCGCCAAGGGTTGGCCCCTTCACGTTACGGGGCTTATCGGCTTGGCTTCGAGCCCCCTTTTTCTATTCTCGGGGCTGATCTTTCCCGAGGTCCCCACGGCTTGTTTGACGGCCTTAAGCCTTTATCTGTTCGGGAAAAAGCGGTGGTTCGGGTTGGGCCTGGCCCAGGGGCTGCTGTTATGGATGCATAACCGGAACGCCCTTCTCGTGATCCCTTTCCTGTTCTTTTTTATCTGGGAGATCTGGAAAGAGAAGAAGCGGCGGAATGACTTACTGGGAAGGTTCGCCCTGGGGTTCGCGATACCCGTGGCGCTGTTGGCCCTCTACTTTTATTCCTTATACGGCGTGCTCACGCCCTTGGGCGCCCACAACGAGTCCTTCACCTCACTTTTCCGGCTGGACCATTTTTTCATCGGGTTCTTTGGGCTCATCTTCGACCAGGAATGCGGTTTTTGTTTCCACTACCCGGTCTTCGCCCTCATGGTTTCGGGCGCGGCGCTTTTGTTCCGGTTCCGCCATCCCTTTCGGTTCCCGGCCGCGGGGACGGCCGCGTTCTATTTCCTCGCCATGTGTTTCTATGAAAACCTGGGCTTGACCCCGGCGGCCCGTTATTTCGTGGGGATCACCCCCCTTCTTCTGGTCGTCATTTACCCCATGCTGGAAAAGACCAAAGTGCCTTCTTTTGGGTACTATACGACGATGTTCGCTTTCGTCAGCGGAGTGGTGGTGAACTGGGTCTTAGCGGTGGTGCCCTGGATGCGTTATAACAAGTTGAACGGGGAGAACATGATGCTGAAGGTGGCGGGTGACCTTTTGCGTATCCCTTTGACGGCGGGAGCCCCCTCGTTCCAAACGCCGGTCATCCAATGGCAAAGTTACGCGGTCAGCCTATTCTGGCTGGTCCTGACCTTTGTTCTGTCCGTGCTGTTCTTGAGGAAGCAAACGAAGAATTCCCTTAAAGGATAAAACGGATTGAACATCCTCGTCCTGACGCCTATCGTCCCTTACCCGCCCCACGACGGTGATAAGCTGCGGCTTTATCACTTCCTGAAGTACCTCAAGAGCAAGGGGCATAAGATCGACCTGTTCTGCGTAAGCCGTGTCCGGTCCGACTTCCAATACGCCGAACAGTTACGGCCTCTTTGCCGCCATATGGAATTCCACTCCATCTCGAATTTTGAATTGTTCTTCAATCTCTTGGGGGGATTGCTCATGGGGCAATCCTTGAACGTGGCCAGCCATTTCTCGCCCCCCTTGCGCGACAGCTTGAAAGCCTATTGGCGCGGTCCGAAAGGGAAATCCATCGACGTGGTCCTGGCCCACCGGCTTCGCATGGCTCCGACAGCCTTTGAGGACAATCCGGGAAAGCCGGTGGTCATGGACTTCACCGATTCCTTGACCTCTTACTTCGGCCAATTGCGGGGAATGTCCGGCGCGAGACTGACCCGGCGTCTGGCGGCTTGGTGGGACTATTGGTTCATTCGCCGGGAGGAAGTGGAGTGGGGCGAGAAGGCTTTCCAATCCTTGCTCATTTCCGATTTCGACGCGCAGGTCCTTCGGGAGCAGGGTCTATATGAAGACAAGGTGACCGTTATTCCCAATGGCGTGGAGAGCATAAAGGTGGGTCGGACCCCCAAAGGCGGCCTTTATCCCAAAGGTAGGCCGGTGGTCTGCTTCGTGGGCAATATGGGTTATGCCGCCAATGAGGACGGGGCTCTTTGGTTCTTGAATAAGATGTGGCCCCAGGTGAAAGAGTCCGTGCCGGATGCGGTCTTCGCGGCCGTGGGCGGCAATCCCCGGAAAGTCCTTCAGAAATATCACAATGGGAAGGATGTGCTGGTCACCGGTTGGGTGCCCCAGATCGAACCCTATGTCGCCCAAGCCACCGTGACCATCGCGCCCTTACGCATCGCGGCGGGCATGCAGAACAAGGTGGGGCTGGCCCTTCAAATGGGGGTCCCCGTGGTGGCGACGGCCCAAGCGGTGGCCTGGCTGCCCCCGGCGGGAAGGGAAGGGGTTATAGTAGCCGGAGGGGAAGACCTTTTCGCCCGTGAAGTGGCCGAGGCGCTTTGGGACCCCAAGAAAGCCCGGGCCGTTGCCCGCGTCGGCCGCCGGTTCGTCCTGAACCATTACCGGTGGAAAGATTCGGGGCGGAAGTTGGAACAAACGCTCCAAAAAGCGGTCAAAGCGGCCAAAGCTTCCAGACTCTCTTTTGATACGGAACCCGGCCTCCTTGAAGGCTTGGAAGTCTGATAGCGAATTTTGAATTATGAATTTTGAATTATGAATTCTTAATTTTGAATTGTTGTCAATTTCCGCGGAGCGGAAATTTCTATAAATTAAAAATTAAACATTAAGAATTAAAAATCGAGGTTCTCAAATTGTGCGGCATAGCGGGATTCACTCAATTTAAGCCGGGCCTCCCCTTGAAGATGAAGGACCTTGAGGAGATGGTCGACACCCTCAAACACCGGGGTCCGGACGACAAGGGTTTTTACCAGCAGGGTCCGGTGGGGATCGGCATGGCCCGCCTTTCCATCATCGACGTGGCTGGGGGTGCCCAACCCATCTCCAACGAGCGCGGTAATATCTGGGTCGTCTTCAACGGCGAGATCTACAACCACAAAGAACTGCGCGGGCCGCTGGAAGCGGCAGGCCACCGGTTCACCACCAACAGTGACACTGAAGTCATCGTCCATGCCTATGAGGAATACGGCGACGCCTTCATCGGAAAACTTCGGGGCATGTTCGCCTTCGCCATCTGGGACAACACCTTCCAAAAGCTCATCCTGGCCCGCGACCATGTGGGGGTGAAGCCTCTCTATTACACGACCGCGGACGGGAATCTCATCTTCGGGTCGGAGATCAAAGCGCTCCTTTCCGTGGAAGCGGTGCCCCGGCGGGTGGACTCCAAACAGATACTCACCCTGATGACCCTGCAGTACGTTCCCACTCCCGACACTCTTTTCAAAGGCATCCGCAAATTGCCGGCGGGACATTACCTGGTCTGCCAAAGCGGCAAAATGATCGTGAAGCCCTTCTGGAAACTGCCCTCGAACTTCCAGGCCGAGGGCGAGGTGACCAAGGACCAGGAAAAGATGTGGGTCGAGCAGTTGCGGGAAAAGTTCTTCGC
>CAZLND010000112.1:0-6372 GCA_964560635.1 uncultured bacterium
TTGGGCAAGCAAATTAAGCCCCACCACGGACCCGAAAAGGATCAAAAGACGATTTGGTTTAGAAAAGAGACGGAGTTTGATGAGTAGGAAAAGCCAGGAAAAAGCCGCGAGAGAGGAAAGGATAAGCCAGAAAGAAGGGACATCGACCAATTGGCGGATACAAACACCGCTGACGGCTAAAAAAAACGCCGCGACGACCCCGGCAAGAGCAAGCCACTTGGCTGCCTTGTACTTGGCCGACGCGGCGGAGGGATTCACCAACGCCAAATCAGGTTAAAGCCTGCCCTGGCGGCGCATCAACGCACGCATCTTCTTGCGATGCTTCTTGCGCTTGTGGGTCTTGATCTTCTGCCGGTGACGCTTTCTACCGTTAGGCATCCGAAAATCCTCCGATTTATCAAATTGGGTCCAAGACCCGGGCGGCCTCAAGGGTCCGCCAACTTTCGGTTCAGTTTAGCAGGAAAAGCCCCTCCCGCAACCGCTTACTTTCCTATTTTGAGATCAGCATGCACTTGGCCGTGGCCTCGGCCACGACCGTTCCATCCTCGAGTTTCGCTTCCCCCGCGGTCAACAGGATGTTCCTTTTGGTATCCACATGCCAGGCCGACAAGAGGACCTTACGGTTGACCGGGCAAGGAGCCTTCAATCGGACTTGGTATTCCGCCGTGACCGCCTTCTCACCCTTGAGCCAATAGAGGTTGACCATCAGTTCGTCCAGAAGGGTTCCCAGGATGCCCCCATGGACCACATCGGCGAAACCCTGGTACTCCTTGGGAATGATCGTTTCCGACAAGAGCTTCTCGCCCTCATAACGGAACTTCATCTTGAAGCCCATCGGGTTCTTTTCGCCACAGCAAAGACAATAGCGATCGTCGTTAAAAGCTCCCGAGTTCGTTGTTTCAGAGCTCATCGAGAAGCTTTACTTTTGGCCAAGGCAGACCGAAGGGACCGGTTATAGGAAGGACGACAGATGCCGGTTTCTAGAACGATCGCCGTAATGAGATTTCCCGGTGTCACATCGAAAGCCGGATTGTAGACGGGATAGTCCTCTTTCGCGATGGCGACGCCTTGAGGATGAGTGACTTCTCTTGAGCTTCTCTGTTCGATCTCTATCTCCTTCCCGGTTTTCTTGGTCAGGTCCAATGTCGTTGAGGGAGCCGACACGTAAAAAGGGATACCATGAGCCTTTGCTAAAACCGCCAGGGCATAGGTGCCGATCTTGTTGGCCGTATCACCATTGGCAACGATACGGTCCGCTCCAACGATGATGGCGTCCACTTTTCCCTGCTTCATCAAGGAAGCCGACATATTGTCCGTGATGAGATGGAAGGGTATTCCCGCGTGGGCCACTTCGTAAGCCGTGAGGCGGGCGCCTTGTAAATAGGGCCGGGTTTCATCCACCCAAACATGGAGTTTTTTATTTTTTCGAGCGGCGGTGGTAATACCCGCCAGGGCCGTTCCGTCCCCGCCGGTCGCCAAGGCCCCCGTATTGCAATGCGTCAAAACGTTCCGGCTTTTCGAAAGAAGCTGGGCGCCAAATTGGCCCAGCTTGGCGCAGAGAGCCTCATCCTCTTTGTGGATCTTGAGGGCTTCCCTTTCGAGCCACGAAGCCTGTTCGGTCGGCCGCACCCCCGTCATTTGTCCCAATTTCCTCTGCATCCGGTCCAAAGCCCAAAAGAGATTGACCGCCGTGGGTCTGGTTTTACGTAACCGGCCGATCGCCCCTTCCATTTCCTTTTTAAAGACCATCGGGGTTTTAGCCTTGGACCGAAGAGCGCCTACCGCCACGCCATAGGCCGCCGTAATGCCGATAGCCGGCGCCCCGCGCACTGTCATGTCCTCGATGGCCTTGGCCACCTTTTCCACCGTGTCGCACTTGACCCACACCTCTTTAAAAGGAAGAAGCCGCTGTTCTAAGAGGTAAAGGATCCCTTTTTTCCATCGGATAGGTCTTAAAGAAGATCTCATCGTTACCGTTTCTCCAGGGCCACAGCCACTTCCTTCATGATGATGGTCAGTTTGGGCTCGGCTTCCTGAGCGTGTTTGATGATCTTTTGAATGTCGGCTGGTTCCAGGATATCGGCCACGCACTTGTCCGTGACCACCGAAATACCCAGGCACTTAAGCCCGGCATGGACACCCACGATGACTTCCGGCACGGTGGACATCCCCACCACGTCCGCGAAGTTGGAAAGCCAGCGGTATTCCGCGCGGGTCTCCAGATTGGGGCCGGTCACGGCGACATAAACTCCTTTTCGCACCGGTATTAGCTTCTCCCAGGCGATCTTCTCGGCCAAAGCGATCAATTCCTTGGAATAAGGCTCGATCATGTCGGGCCAACGAGGTCCCAGGCGGTCGTCATTCTTGCCAATGAGGGGGTTATCCCCCATCAGGTTCACGTGGTCCTCGATGATCATCAGATCACCGGGGTTATAGGCGCGGTTCATACCCCCGCAAGCGTTGGAAACCAGCAGATATTTGACTCCCAGGGCTTTCATCACGCGCACCGGAAAGGTCACCTGTTGAAGGCTATAGCCCTCGTAACGGTGGAACCGGCCTTTCATGGCCACCACCGGCGTATTACCCAGCTTTCCGAAGACCAATTCCCCGGCGTGGGATTCCACGGTTGAAAGAGGGAAATGGGGGATCTTGCCATAGGGAATGACCGTCGGTTCCTTGATCTCCTTGGCGAGAGCTCCCAAACCCGTACCCAGGATGATGCCCACCTTGGGCTCCATGGGCGTTGTTTTGCGGATCTCTTTTACCGACTCTTGGATCTGATCGAATAACTCGGCCATAGTTCCCCTTTTGATACCTTATTGTTTCGCTAGAGCCTTCACGACTTGAGCCGCCGAACGACCCTTCACCAAAACCATCTTCTGGCGCGATCGCTGGCCTTTGAGTATCGAAAGAGAGTTCTTCGGCGTATCCAGCACATCGGCCAAAAGCCTTATCACCGCTTCGTTCGCTTCACCGTCGGTTGGCGGCGCTTGGACCTTCATCTTTAAAAGACCATTCTCTAAACCAACGACTTTATTTCGAGAAGACTTCGGGATGACCTTTAGGGAAAGGGTACAACCCTCCCCTGTTTCCCTCAGATCAAGCCCTTCGCAATTCATTGGCCCCGCAAGGAGTAACCCCAAAGGACCAACCAGGGGATCCCATACCGGCTCAAGAGCAAAAAGAGGACGGCGGTGAAAAATCCACGCGAATTAAAGGAACCCCGTCGAATGGAAAAAAAGCCGTCACTCCACTTGATCAAGGGATAAGTCGCCAGGAACAAACCCCGTCGGGCGAAGTTCAACCCGGCTCCGGGCAAGAGATGCACCAGCCATTCCAAGATCAACAATACTGCCGCCAAGTCCAATAGGACCGTCAGGA
Organism: uncultured bacterium; assembly: GCA_964560635.1. Classification (GTDB taxonomy): domain Bacteria; phylum Oederibacteriota; class Muellerivitia; order Muellerivitales; family Muellerivitaceae; genus CAZLND01. The sequence goes on from CAZLND010000112.1 coordinate 3,382, forward strand.
GATAAGCTAATAGAGAAAGGGCCTGTCCTGTCACTTGCCGCTCCCCTGCCTTAGTTCCGCACCGCGCTTGGTAGCGGCCTCGATTGCGGCACCAATAGTCTCTTTAAATCCCATTTCGGCCATCTTCGTCAGGGCGGCCTGGGTCGTTCCGCCGGGCGAGGTGACTTGAATACGTAGTTCTTCCGGGGTCTTGCCTGTTTCCAGGACCATCCGGGCCGAGCCTAAAACCGTTTGGGCCACCAAGAGATGGGCAACTTCCGGGGAAAGGCCCCCTTTGACCGCCGCGTCATACATGGCTTCGACCATGTGGAAGATATAAGCCGGACCACTTCCCGAAACCGCCGTCACCAGGTCCATTTGGTCTTCGGATACTTGAACCGCCTGCCCAACGGCGGAAAAAAGGTCTAGCACCAATTTCACATGGGAAGACTGCGCTCTTTTTCCACCGGCCACCGCCGCCATGCCCTCCCCTAAAAGAGCTGGCGTATTAGGCATCACCCGGACCACCGGACAACCTTGGGGCAGGGCTTGTTCGATCTGTTCCGTGGAAACACCGGCCGCGATGGAAACCACCAGGGCCTTGGCGGGAATTTGGGAACCCGCTTGGGCCAAGAGCTCTTTCATTTGTTGGGGTTTGACCGCCAAAAGGATAAGGCCGACACCCTTCAAAGCCTTCATCGGGTCCGTGGCGACTTTGATCTTCAATTGGGCTGCTGTTTTCTTCAGTTTGATCGTATCCACATCCATGGCCGTAATAAGGGAGGGCGATAGTTTTTTGGACGAGACCCATCCCTTGATCAGGGCGCTGCCCATGGCCCCCAGACCGAACACGACGGTTTTTGCCTTCATTTTCATTTTGAGTCCCCTTGTAGGATGGCCTTATTTTAGTGAGAGAAGCTTTTTTTCGGGATTTTTTTATCCCCTAACCCCGAACAAAGCCGAACCTACCCGGACCAAAGTGGAACCTTCCTCGATAGCGGCCTCGAAGTCGCCGCTCATACCCATCGACAAGATGGAAATATCCTGACCAATCCCCTTTTTGCCGCGAATATCCTCGAACAAACCTTTCAATCTTTTAAAAGCATCCCTGACCTTGGAACCATCCTCCGTCAAAGGCCCCACGGTCATGAGCCCCTTTAAGCGAAGGTTCGGTAGCTGGCCAATAGCCTCAGCGGTGGAAAGCGCCGCTTCTAGCCCAACCCCGGACTTACTTGCCTCTCCTGAAGTATTCACCTCTAAAAGTATGTCCTGCGGGGCCGCCGCCGCCCTTTGGGAAAGGGCCTGGGCTAAATGAAGGGATTCCACGGAATGGATCAAAACGAACTTCCCAATGGCTTTATTGATCTTATTGGTTTGAAGCTGGCCGATCATATGCCATCGGATATCGGAAGGAAGCAGGGGGATCTTGTCCAAAGCCTCTTGGACCCGGTTTTCGCCAAAATCCCGCAAACCCGCGTCATAAGCCGCCCTGAGGGTCTCGAAAGGAAAGGTCTTGGTCACGGCCAGAAGCGTGACATCCCCAATTTTTCTCCCGGAACGGGTCGCGGCCTCAGCGATACGGTTTCGGACCGCTTGAAGACGCGTTTCGATCGTAATGGAAAGGTCGGGCATGGGGCTATTGTGATGAAACTATCCGAAAAGAGGTAGGGGGAAAGCCAAAAAAAGCCGGGATTATTTACCCTGGTTTTTCGGGGTCGACATCAACTGCCATTCCACCAGGATCGGGCTAGCCACGAAGATGGAGGAATAGGTTCCCACGATGACACCCCAGAGGAGGGTCAATGCAAAATCCTTCAAGGTGTCCCCACCCATGAAACAAAGGGGCAGAAGGGTCAGGAAAACCGTACCACTGGTATTGATGGTCCGGCTCAAGGTCTCATTCACGCTTAAATTGACCAGGTCCGTGAAGGTACGGTCCTTGACCAGGAACTTCATGTTCTCGCGGATACGATCGAAGGTGACAACGGTATCGTTCAGGGAATAACCGGCCAGGGTCAGCAAAGCGGTCACCTGCAGAAGATTGAATTCCCGATGGGTCAGGATGACGATGCCCAAGACGACCAGGATATCGTGAACGGTCGTGATAACGGCCGCCACCCCGAAGCGGAAATCGAAACGGAAGGCGATGTAGATCAAGATACCGATCATGGAAATGATGAAGGCCTTGAAGGCGATGTCGCGCAATTGTTGGGAAACAGCCGGACCCACCTCGTCGCTGCCATCCAGGGTGAAATGGGCGTCCGGGAAGTTCTTATTGAACACCCCCAAAACCTCATCCCCCACGCTTCCAACGGCTTTATCGGCGTCATGTTTGATCTTGATGACCAACTTGGAACCCTTGGCCGTGTCATCCTTCACTTGTTGGATCTGGGCCTCAGGAAAACCCTCGGTCTTCAGGGACTGGCGGATCTGATCGATCTCCACCGTATTGGCCGCGGACATCCGCAACAACACGCCCGCGCCGAAATCCGTACCCAAATTGGCCTTACCTTGGTAAAGAAGCACGCAGGAATAGACCCCCGCCAAGCACCCCAGCGTGGAAAGCGCCAGGAAGAAGCGACGGGGCTTCATGAAGTCGATCTTAGGTTCCTTAAACCATTGAAACATGCTCAACCTTTCTAAATGCTCAATCCTTGGTATTCCTTGCGGGCGTCAAAGATCATCTTGGTGATGACCACGGCGGTGAAAAGGCTCAGGGCCACGCCCAAGCTCAAGTTGACGGCGAAACCCTTGATGGGGCCCGTGCCGAACTGGAAAAGGACAGCCGCTGAGATAAGGGTAGTCACGTGCGTGTCGATGATAGCCACCAGGGCCCTCTTATAACCCGCCTCGATGGCGGCCCGAATGGTCTTGCCCAGCTTCAATTCTTCCCGGATACGCTCGAAAATAAGGACGTTGGAATCCACCGAAAGACCCAGGGTCAGGATGATACACGCGATACCCGGCAGGGTGATGGTGACCTTCAGCCAGGCCAGGAGCCCTAACAGGAAG
>CAZLND010000112.1:6382-8342 GCA_964560635.1 uncultured bacterium
TAAATGGCCATGAACAAAAGCACCAAGACCAAGCCATAAACAGCGGCCATGGTTCCCTTTTTCACCGAATCCGCGCCCAGGGTCGGGCCCACGACGAACTGGCTAGTCACCTTCAATGGAGCTGGCAAAGCGCCCGCGCGCAGGACCAAGGCCAAATCCCTAGCTTCCTCATCGGAGAAGTTCCCCGTGATGATGCCCGAACCGCCCGGAATTCGGGATTGGATAACGGGAGCCGAATAGACCCGTCCGTCCAGGATGATGGCCAAGCGGCGATTGATGTTATCACCCGTGATGATGCCGAAGAGCTTGCCGCCGTCCGAATTGAGCTTGAAAGCCACGTGCATGCGGCCCAAATTGTCGGGCTCCGAATAGGCGTCCACCAACGACTCACCCGTCAACAAGACCTTTTCACAAATATAGTCGGTCGCTTCGTGATCGCCTTCCTTGCCCGGGAAATAAGTGTAACCAACCGGGATTTTGGAAACGTCGATCTTGTTGTCTTTGTTGAGGTAGTCGGATTCCCGCAGGTTGGAAACCAAGCGGAATTGCAATTGGGCGGTGGAAAGGATAACGTCCCGGGCGCGTTTCACGTCGGTCAAGCCGGGAAGCTGGATGATGATGCCGAAAGAGCCTTGTCTCTCGATGACCGGCTCGCTGATCCCAAGGCCGTCGATACGGTTACGGAGGATCTCCATGGCCCGGTCACAAGCGTCCGAATATTCCTTGTCGGTCTTGCCCGGCATCTTGTCGCGGTCGACTTCCAGGTTCATCTGCAAGCCGCCCTTGATATCCAAACCCATCTTCAGTTTTTGGGAAGGAGGGTAAAGGGCGTAGATCGAGGCGCCGACCAGGGCGATGACAATAAGAGCCATCCATTTTTGGAAAGTCACTTCGAACCTTTCGAATGAAGATACCTAGAACGTTCCCTTCAACAGGGGAAGAAGGGTTTTACCTTTGTTTTAGCGTCTTTTCAAGGGCAAAAGCGGGGGCAGTATAGGTAAAAGTCCAAAAAACTGTCAATGAATTCCTTTGAAATGGACAGCTATCGGGACTGGGCGGGGGTCGCAGTCTTCTTCGGGCTACCCTTCTTGGTCGGTGTAGCCGTTTGGTTGGGGGTAGCGGTCTTCGTGAGTGTGGCCGTCTTGGTCGGAGTGACCTTTTTAGTTGGAGTCGCGGTCTTGGACGGGGTACCTATCGGGTTCGGACGCTTTTTGGCGACGGCTTTGACCACTTGATTCACATCGGCTTTCACTTCACCTTCGGAAACAAGCCCTACCCAACTGTTCACCACCTTCCCATTCACAAAAAGGAAGGAGGCGGGGATAGCCTGTATCTGTAACGAACGGGCCACTTGGGGGCTCTGGTCTATGTCCACCCGGACCACCTTGAGACGACCCGCGTAATCCTTGGCCACCTTGTCCACAATGGGACCATACATGCGGCAGGGCCCGCACCAAGTCGCCCAGAAATCCACCAGGACCGGTTTCTTGGAATGGATAACCTCTTTTTCGAAATCCGAATCGGTCACCGCCTTGACCAGCTCACCTTGGCCCGCGCCGTAAAAAACGCCCGGCAAGAGGATGGCGCCGATAAAAAGAAAGGCCGCGAGCGCCGGGATCGCTCCCAGGGCTCCGACCTTTTGGTTCTTGAAGCTCTTCAAGCTCCGACCAACTCTTGTATCTCCGTGACCAGCTTGGCTTTGGGATGGGCCCCGATCAATTGCTTGACCATTTGGCCATCCTTGAAGAAAAGCAGGGTGGGGATACTGCGGATGTGGAAGTCCATGGACACTTGTTGGTTCTCGTCCACGTTCACCTTGGTGACCTTGATCTTGCCGTCATATTCTTTCGCCAGCTCATCCAGAACAGGGGCCACCATGCGGCAGGGGCCGCACCATTCAGCCCAAAAGTCCACCAAGACGGGGACCTTGGATTCCAATACGTCCTTCTTGAAGCTCGCG
>CAZLND010000113.1:0-8286 GCA_964560635.1 uncultured bacterium
GTAAAATCGGGAAGTACCAAATAGGTCGAACGCTCCCATTTGGTCATGTAAACGGGTTTAACATGGGATTTACATTCCCAACAGAGGGGCCCGTTATAATCCCCGCAAATCCAAGAGAAAGCGTTTTTGAGGAAAAATCATGAAACAGATATTCGTCGTGGAAGACGAAAAAGATCTCGTCGAACTACTCACCTACAACCTCGAAAAAGACGGCTACCGGGTCCTGTCCGAAATGGATGGGGAAACGGCCATGAAGAAGATCCCCGAGAAGATGCCGGACCTAGTGTTACTGGACCTGATGCTTCCCAAGGCGGATGGCCTGACCGTATGCAAGACCCTCAAGTCCAATCCCAAGACCGCCCACATCCCGGTCGTGATGCTGACCGCCAAGGGGGAAGAGTCGGACAAGATCGTGGGACTGGAACTGGGCGCCGATGATTACGTGACCAAACCTTTCTCGGTGAAGGAGTTACTGGCCCGTGTTCGGGCGGTGCTCCGGCGCTTCAGCAAGGCCCAAGAAGGGGAGCCGGTCCAGAAATTCAAGGACCTGACCCTCAACCGGGCCAAACATGAAGTGGTCCTGAAGGGCCAAAAGCTGGACCTGACGGCCAAGGAATTCGAGCTTTTGGATTATTTCCTGACCCACTCGGGTCGGGTGCTTTCCCGGGATGTTCTCCTGAACAACGTTTGGGGTTATGATTATTTCGGAACGACCCGGACGGTGGACGTTCACGTGCGCCGTTTGAGGGAAAAGTTGGGCGCCTACGAGAAGCACATCCAAACGGTCAAGGGTTACGGGTACCTCTTCAAAGAGGAAACTGCCTAAAAACCGAAAAAGTCGCAACTGTGATAAATGAGATAAATTAGATAGCGGCAAAAGATATTCTTAAGTCTTTTGTTTATCTCATCCATCTTTTTCATCATAGTTCCAGAGGTTCTGTGCAAGCCTGTCTAGAAAGTGTTTTCCAATGAAATCATCCCGCCTCGCGTGGACCTTCCTCTTGGTGGTTTTTTGCGCCTTGATCCTCTTCGGTGTTCTCCATCTGGGTTGGAACGGCGGCCTTCTCTATGCGGCCTGCATCCTTATTGGGTGGGCCATCGCCCGCCTATTCGAACCAGGAGCTCCGAAGATCCCCGCTCTCCAACCCCCCGAGACCAAACCCGTACCGATGGCTTCCGCCACTGAGGATGGCCGGGACATCTATATCCCCGGTCGGAATTTTGACGAGATGCTTCAACGGCTAGGTTCCAATGAATCCATGCTCAACGTTATCCTCAACAGCATGGGCGAGGGGGTGCTTCTCCTTAACCAGGCGGACCGTGTTGTGCTCATGAATCCCTCGGCCGAAAAGATCCTGGAGACCACTGAAAAAGAAAGCATCGGACGCCATTATCTGGAAGTGGTGCGCCACACGGTGCTGGCCGACCTTTTGACCCATTCCAAGAAACAGGGCCTCTCCAGCGGCGAGATGGATTTCGTGGGCCGCGACGAAAAGACCTTCGCCGTGAGCGTGGCGGCCATCAAGGTGGAGCCCGATCTGCTCCTGGGACAGATCGTGGTGCTCTCGGATATCACGTCCCTCAAGCGCTTGATGCGCATGCGCACCGAATTCGTGGCCAACGTTTCCCACGAGCTCAAGACGCCCCTGACCGCGGTGCTGGGTTATGTGGAGACCCTGCTTGCGGGCGCCATCGACGACAAGAAGAACCGGGGTCAGTTCCTGCAGAAGATATCGGACCAAGCCCACCGCCTGAACGCCCTCATCACCGACGTCCTGGAACTTTCCCGCATCGAGAGCGGTATGTACATTACTTCATTGGAAGCGGTAGATGTTTCCGAGGTGGCCCAGCAAGCGGTCGACCTTTTGAAGGCCAAGTGGGAAGCCAAGGAGATACGGATCCTCCAGGAGATACCCGAGGGGACCAAGGCCATGGCCCACCGGGAAGGGCTTTTCCACATCCTGGAGAACCTCCTGGACAACGCCATCAAATATTCTCCGGCCAAGACCCAGATACGGGTCCACTTCCACCCCGAGAACGGGAGCCGGATGGCTTTTTGCGTGGATGACCAGGGACCGGGCATTCCCCTGGCGGCCCAACCCAGGGTCTTCGAGCGGTTCTTCCGGGTGGACGTCTCCCGCAGCCGTGAGGCGGGCGGAACGGGACTGGGCCTTTCCATCGTCAAACATCTCTCTGAAAAGATGGGGGGTGAGGTTACCCTCAAAAGTGAAGAGGGAAAGGGAAGCTCTTTTACCGTGATCTTGGCCGCTCCTCAAACTTAAGATATCTTCTTAACGAACATCCGTTCCGATCCCCGATCGTCTCCATTCACTCAAAACCATCCCCGCGGACTTCTTTGAATTTCCAATATGACCCTATTTTGCCGGTGATCCGGGAAAACGAACACCTTTCAAGTGGCTCAAGGGTTAAAACCATAGTAATATTTGAACACGAATCATCCTTTTGAAGATACCTGCTTAAATCGAGGTTCCTATGTTCTGGTTGTTCGAGGGGGCAAGCCTCAAGATCGCGAAAAACCTCATCAAAGTCACGGGGGTCCAAGGGACCCTGTCCCTCTTTTACCAAAAGAACCTTTCCAATATCGCCCCTGAAGAAGCCCTCAAACTGATCCTGGCGCTCAATGCCTGCAATCTGATGCAGACCATGCGGGAAGATTTCATCAATAAAGAGATCGACCCCGAGGACCGTCAGGACATCGTGGATGATTACGTCGTTGAGAACATCCGCCAATTGACGGCTATCGTTGCCCGGGATGGGGCTGAGCGGATGGATAAATGCATGGAGATCATGGAGGTTTCGGAAAAGTTACGGGCCCATTGGATGGGGGAGGAGGACCATACGGGTCCGGGGCCGCGTTATTACGCGGTGAAGGATATCCTTCGGCGCCTGGGTAACGAAGCGAACCACGACCTGCACGACGCCCTTTTCGAGTTCATGTATACCCAGCACCGGCATTTCATCCATTATTTCAAGAACTTGTTGGAACCGGCGGATAACCCCCAACCGACCGGCGAGCTTTCCGTGCCGGAAGTGACCAACGAAACCACCGTGTCCCCTGCGGATCCGGGGCAAATGGACCCGCCGCTTTTAGAACCCCACTAAGAGCATTATTTCTCGGTTTTTTCAGCCTGGGATTCCCCGACTTCAGCCGGTTTATCCACGTTGGGCTGGGGTTCCTTGACCATCACGGAAGCCACCATGGCCTTCTCGGCCTTTTCGGATTTTTCCGCGCTGGTGGTCAGGATCTTCTCCACCTTGGCCCTGATCTCCTTGGCGATAGAAACGGGCGAGCGGCTGCCTTGAACGCTATAGAAGCCGTATTCCCTTTGAAGGGCTTGGAAGACCTTGTGAAGGCGGTTCTGGTACTTGATGAAGTTGTCGTACATGCCGCCCACGCGTTGGATGTCCATGCCCGATTCCCAATAGTCCAGGAATCCTCGTTTCTGGAAATTGCGTTCAGCAAGGATCTTGGGACTGGTATTCAAATAGAAAACCGCGTCGGGCACCAAGGCGAAGCCGTAAATTTCCTTCAGCCAGTCCGTGGAAGAGCCCCGCACGATGTCCCGGGCCATGAGGGTGTAGATGTAACGGTCGGCCAAGACAACGAAACCGGCCTTGAGTGCGGGAAGGATGACCCGTTCCAATTGGTCGGCGAAGTCAGTGGCGTAAAAAAGGTTCAAGGTGATGGCGTTCAGGGTGTTCCCATGCATGGCTTCGGCCAAGGCCTCGCCCACCAGTTCGGACCTTTTCAATCCTACCACCACGGTGGGATAACCTTTGCGCTCCAGCCAATTCAAAAGATAACCGATCTGGGTGGAACGGCCTGCCCCGTCGGAGCCCTCGATAACGATGAGGGTCCCCTTCAAGAGGTCAACGTTCACATTGGGAAGTCCCTTCCCGTAAAAGCGTTTGGTTTTCATAGGTGCACCCCGCGTTTGATCTTGAATTTTCTTAGGTCGATGAGCTTCTTGACGACCTCCCTCATCTTGGACTGTTGTTCCTCGGAAGGGTCGGTGGCGTTGACGCGTTCGGCGGGGAACTCCTTGAAGATGCGGCCATATTCCTCGTAGATCTTCCCTTGGAAGACGCGGAAACTCTCGTAAGGGTCCTTGGAAAAGCCCAGGTCCATGCCGGCCTCATGGTACTTCAGTGCCGGGCGTCCTTCCAGGATACGGTTCAAGGCCACTTCGAGTGGAAGCTCGAAGAAAAAGGTGATGTCGGGTTTGCGGGCGAAGCGGTAAAGCTTCCTCAGCCAATCCCGGTCGCAGCCCCTGACCGAGTCCCGGGCGAAGGCCGTGTAAACGTAGCGGTCGGCCAGGACCAGGTAGCCTCCCTTCAAGAGAGGAAGGATCTGGCGCTCATAGCGGTCGGCGAAGTCGGTGGCGTGGATCAGGGAGAAAGTGGTGGGGGTCAGGAGCTTCTTCTTTTTTCCCTTGCGGGTGGCCTTGCGGACCAGCTCGGAGGAGTTCCACTCGGTGAAAAAGACCTTGTAACCTTCCAGTTCCAGCAAGCGTTTCAAAAGGCGGATCTGGGTGGATTTGCCGGACCCGTCCAGCCCCTCCACGGCAATGAGTTTGCCTTCGATTTCTTTAGTAGCCTTGACCTTAGGCATAAGAAACAACTCCTTTGGAACTATGATGAATGAGATGAAGATAGATAAGAATTAGAGGCTTTTTTCGTCTGTTTTTGATCAAAGTGACTGTTGAACCTTTTGACTTGGATTTTGGGCCGGCCAAAATTTATTAAAAGACAAGAATTCAACCCCGTGGCTTTCAAATAATTAAGACATTGGGCGAAATGGATCTTATCCAAAGTTTCAACGGCTTTTAACTCAAGGAGTAGGCAATCTTCCACCAATAGATCAGCCATATATTCGCCGACTATCTCGCCGTTGTAATGGACGGTCATGGGAAATTGGGGAGCAACTTTTAAGCCTGCCTTTTTGATCTCGTGAATGAGAGCTTTTTCATATACCTTTTCCAGGAATCCGCACCCAAGCGTATTGCTCACTTTATAGGCGTATCCAATGACCTTTTCGGCTATTTGGTTTAAAACCAAAGCGGTCACTTTGTCCTTCATCTCATTTATCTCATTCATCATAGTTCCCGTTGTCTTTAGTTTTTGACCGACAATTTCACGTTGAACATCTTCTCGAACAAGTCGCACTTCCGAAGTAGCGCCCATTTTTCCAACAGCATGTCCCCTTGGCCGATGAGCTTGACGGCGAAGTGAGGCCTTTTGTATTGGATGCGGAAATCCTGGACTTTGGACGAATGGTCATGGTCCATCGCGTCGGCCACGCGAAGGATGGCCGCCAATTTGGACACGACCAGCCTCTCCCGGGGCGGCAGAAGCCGGTAATTCTCGTGGGTCAGTTTGGGCATGGCCTTGCGGTGGTAACGGGCGATGTTGGCGATGAGCTCCACTTGTTCCGGCTTCAAGCCGATCAATTGGGCGGCCCGGATAAGGTAATAGGAATGCTTGTGATGGGAAGCGTAACTGACGAATTGGCCGATATCGTGAAGCTGGGCCGCGGCCTCCAGGAGCAGGCGGTTCTCGTCCCCCAGGCGGTGGAACTTCTTGGTGCGTTCGAACAGGTCCAGCGCCAGTCGGGAGACGGTCTGGGCGTGGTGTTCGTCGTAGGAATACTTGGACCCGATCTGCCGTACCGAGGCCAGGACCTCGTCCCGGTGGAGAGGGGGTTTTCCAGTCAAGAGTTCCGAGACCATGTCGATGAGCAAGCCTTCCTTGACCCCCACGTTGGGGATCTGGACCCGGCTGACGTGGCCCACTTCCATCACTTTTTGAAGCACCGTGATGGCCGGAAGGATGACATCGGCCCGGTCGGGCCGCAGGCCATAGCGGGTGATGCGTTCATCGTAAGAGATCTTCCGGAGACGAGTATGAAGGGATTCTAATTCGGTTTTGGTGACGAAAGTTTCGTTCTTTGAAAGAAGCTGTTTTTTTAGGTTCAAAAGGGCGTCCAAGTTGCCGCCCGTACCCACGCAAACCTCGATCTTCTTGCCCGCCAATTTTTGATTGAACCGTTTGCGGGCCGCTTCCACGTATTCCTGGACCATGAGATTGAATTTTTTCTCACCGTATTTCTTCTGGTCGAGGACCTGGAGCAGGCGTACGGCCCCCATTTGGAAACTCTCGGTGGCCAGGATCTTTCCGTGGCGGGCCAGGGTGATCTCGACGCTGCCGCCCCCGATATCGATGAGCATGGCGGTCTTGTCTTCCAAGGGGATCTTCTTGGACACCGCCAAATAGACCAGCAGGGCTTCTTCCTCGGCGTTGATGGGCTTGAGCTCGATGCCGGAAGCCTGGAAAACCCTTTTGATGAAAGCGTCCCGGTTGCGGGATTCACGTACCGCGCTGGTGGCAACGGCACGGGTCTTGATGACCTGATGTTGGTCGATGAGTTCCTTGAAATGGCGGAAGGCTTGGATGGCCCTTTGGGTGGTCTCCATGGAGATGGAGCCTTTGGTGAAGACATCCTGTCCTAGGCGGACGGGTTCCCGTAAGTCCTCAACGATATGAAGTTTTCGGGTGTGGTCCATGAAGCCAATGGCCAAACGCATAGCGTTGGAGCCCACATCAATGGCGGCAAGTGTTGGCATGTAGTCCTCGAGGGGATCTGAAATTCAAACGAATCTATAGGCCTTCCAGCCCCCAACGGGTTAATTGTTTGTTAAAAGCCTGGAAGAGGCATTCATTTTAACGGATTTTCGGTCCTTTTTCAGAGTTTGCGGCGGATTTACGACCGATTTACCTGCCCGAAATGACAACTTCCTACCCTTAGCCTGCCCAAAAGAGGGAGGCAAAGATGGTCCAGCAATTCATTCAGCAAGTCAATCAGTGGGACACCCAGGTTTTTGGGAAAGTTTTTGGGGATGTCAACCGGAAGGCTTGGAAGAAATTTTTCTATTTCTTGTCCCGCAGCGCGGACAGTTATTCCTGTGCCTTGATGGGTCTGACTTGGGCCTTGGCCAAACCTGAGACCTTGCCCTTCGTGATGGCGGGTCTTTTCGCTTTCGCGATGGAGCTCTCCCTTTATTACCTCATCAAAAAGAATATCCGCCGTCCCCGGCCCTATCGGAAACTCGCGGGGATACAGTGCCTCATCGCGCCTCCGGATGAATTCAGCTTTCCCTCCGGGCACACGGGCGCTGCTTTCTTGATGGCGTTCCTCATCGCTTCGGCTTTTCCCTTATTGGCGGTCCTGGCTTTCTCATGGGCCTTTTTGGTCGGCTTTTCCAGGGTTTATTTGGGAGTCCACTATCCCACCGATGTTTTCGCGGGGATGGTCTTGGGATTGGCCAGCGCCCAATGCGGTTTGTGGATCGCCCATTCCATTCTTTAAAGAAGTTTAAGAAAAGGACGGAAAGAATGACCAAGACGAAAAAGGCGCCAATTCAAACCAAGAAAGAGCGGAAGCATTTTGACCGGGTTTTTGGTTTTCGTTGGTTGAAGAGATCATTTGCGGGTAAAAGCCGGACTGAATCCATGGACCTGTTGGATCAATGGATATTGAAAAAAAGGATGATGAGCCTGTTCTTTTGACGGCTCATTTGTCCCACGTGGATCGCGAGCTGGGTTTGTCGTACCCGAGCCATCCGGGGTCATTGTTAAAAACCAGGTAGAGTTAACTGGGATTTTACATTGGCGAAATGTGGTAAGCGCCCCGGTTTAGTAAATTCCGCCCGAATTTCTTCCGGTCGGGTCTTTATCCACAAACCTTTGCCGAAAGGCGATTTTCAAAGGGAATGTGGGACGATCCATCCTCCCTCGGTTTTGCCGATGGAGGGTCTTACGCCCCTCGACACTTTTTCTTTTGAACAGGTAATCGAAGTACCCGTACCGGGAAAAAAATTAATTTAAGGAGAGGTTATGAAACGCTTTTGGCTGTTGGCGTTGTTGATGGCCGGATCGCTGGCGATGGCCCTGGTCTCGCCGGCTTTTGCCGCCAAGATGAGCAGTGAGGATGGGGGGAGTGATTCTTCCGATACTTTGGAGGACGTCAACTCAGCGATAGGGAGCATGGCGTCCCATATGAACGATATCGACAAGGCCTTGCATCTAAAGGTTTCTGGCGATGTTCGCCTGCGGTACGCTTTTATCAACCAAGCTGCGAGCCAGGCTGGCGTGACCATCCCAGACTCCAGCCGGGGTCGTTACCGGGCGCGTCTCGGCGCTTCGATCAAAAGGGGTGATTTCACGGGCAAGTTCCGTATCGCCACCGGTTCCACTGCCTCTCCTTGG
>CAZLND010000114.1:0-8271 GCA_964560635.1 uncultured bacterium
GTTCATAAAGAGTACATTTAAAATTTTCAGGGGAGGAAGACATGCAAGAGCGTAAAGACGCAGTGACATTCAAGGGCGGGGCCATCACTCTCATTGGCCCGGAGATCAAGGTGGGCGATACGGCCCCCAACTTCAAGGTCCTGACCAACGGCCTGGAAGAGAAGACCCTGAACGACTATAAGGGGAAGACCCTCATCCTCTCCGTGGCGCCCTCCTTGGATACCGGTGTTTGCGCCATTCAAACCAAGAAATTCAACGATGAGGCGGCTAAGCTGCCCGCTGGCATCGAGGTCTTGACCATTACGGTCGACCTGCCTTTCGCCCAAAAGCGATTCTGCACGGCCGAGAACATCAAGATCACTTCATTGTCCGACCACCGGGACATGTCCTTTGGGGACGCCTACGGCACCCATATCAAGGAACTCCGCCTGGAAGCCCGCGCTACTTTTGTGGTAGGGAAAGATGGCAAGGTCAAGCACGTGGAATATGTGAAGGAAGTGACGACCGAGCCGAATTATGACAAGGCACTGGCGGCCGCGAAGGCCAACGCTTAAAAGCAGGGATGGGGTGTCAGGTTCAAGGTTCCAGGTGAAACTGGGACCTTGGGCCTGAGCCCTTGAACCTTATTTCAAGGAATTTTAATGTTCATCCCGGCCTTCTTATTCTTCTTCGTCTTCTATGTTTACCTGAGCACCCACTGCGCCAGCTTCAATATCAATGACTCGGGTGAAACGGTCATGGTCTGCGATCTTTTGACCATCAGCCATTCCCCCGGCTATCCTTTGCACACCCTTTGGGGCCGGGTCAACTGCCTCCTTCCCTTGGGCCAACCCATGCTCCGGGTCACTTTCAGCTCCATGCTGACAGGGACCGTGGCCGTGGTCGTTTTTTACTGGGTCCTCAAGATGATGCTCAAGGGCATCTTCGAACTTCCGGCTGGACAGTCCGTCTCCCGCCCGGTCTTCGATGGGCAAACGGGCCAATCGGTCGTTGTCCCAGAAAACGTTAGTGATGCCAAACCCGGCCCCTGGCTATGGGAAGTACCGGCCTTATTTGGGGCCCTGATCTTCGCCTTTTCCTACCAGCATTGGTTCCAGGCTTGCGGCGCCAAGGGGGGCATTTATACCCTCAACACTCTCTTGTCCGTCTGCATGCTTTGGCTTTTCTTCAAGAGCCGCGAAAGCGGTTGGTTCATGAAGTCTTTCCTTCTCATCGGTTTCCTCTATGGGCTCAGTTTGGCCCACCATTGGCCCAATCAGCTAGTCATGGCTCCCGCCTATCTTTGGTTCTTAATGACAGAGCAAAAACGCATCCCTCTTTTCGATTTTTATTGGTGGATCTTCAAGCCCTTTTTCGTCATCGCGGCAATAGTGGCTTCCGTTTTTTCGGCGATATTCGCCGGAGCGGTGTCCCAAAGCGTTCTTTCGGGATTGGAGTTTGGCGTTGGGCTTTTGGTCTGCTTGATCGCGGGCGCTATCCTGATCCGCGTTTATAATTGGCTCTATTTATTGCCGACTGTCCTTGTTTTTGGGATCACTTTGATCCTGACCCAGTCGCTTCAAATTTCCGCTGTGATGTATTTGGTCTTTGTTATCTGTTGTCTTTTGGCGAAGATCTATGGACTTACGAATTTTGTGAGCGGTGTCGTCATGGCCATTCTTCCGCTTTCCATCTATTCCTATCTCGTGATCCGGTCCCAACAACATCCCGTGGTCAATTGGTGGAATCCGGGGACCCTTTCCCGCCTTTGGGGCACGGTCATGCGCGAAGGCTACAAGGGCATCGGGGATGTCCGCGGAATAACGACCATCAACCGCAATATCGGCCGTTATTGGGTCCATGCCCAGCATCAATTCGGCGACTATTTCACTTATTTCATTTTCGCGCTCGCCATCGCCGGACTTGTTTGGTTGTTCACGCGCCGGCAATGGGCCACGGCCATCGGCATGTTCTTCCTGGGGTTCTTTGTTTTTATGGGGGTCATCTCCTTCAACAATCCGCTGGAGGGTTATCAATGGACCCTCGACAACTTCTTCACGCCCATTTTCATGATGACATCCTTTTACGCCGCCGCGGGTGTGGCCGGGGCCTGTTACTGGGTCTGTTTGAAATGGCCCAGCCGCCTGGTCCCCTTGTTCGCCAGCGCCGTTTGTTTGGGTTTGGGCTTCCAAACCATCGTGCTGAACTACAAGAGCAACAATCAGGATAAATATTCCTATAACGGCCAATTGATCTATGAGGGCAACGACCAAAGCCGTTATGTGAGTTCTTATGATTACGGGCTCAATATGCTCAAGTCGGTGGACGATAACGCGGTCATCATGGCCAACGGGGACATCGACATCCTGCCCTTGTGGTACATGCAGTTCGTGCTGGGCAAGAGGCCCAAGGTCGTTTCCTTCACGATGCAGCTCATCCCTTACGACTGGTACCGCAATCCGCTTTTTGAACGCTACCCGTTCCTGGAAGTGCCGGTAGGGATGGATGTGCGTCCGGAGACCGTCGTGCAGAACATGATCGATGTCCACGCCAAGGACAGGTCTTTTTATTTCACCAACATCTTTACGGCTCCTTGGATGAGGGACAAGAATCCCGCCCTTCCTGAGGGTTTCATGTGGCGCATGATCAAAACAAAGGGCATGGATTACGCCTTTACTTCCGCCCGGCTTAACCAATATTGGTCCACTTACCGTCTTCGTAACTTGGACGTCCCCGACCGGGGTTATTGGGACGAATACACCGACGTTATGAAGGATTCCTACGGGATCGGTCATCATTTCACGGGGCTTTTCGCCTACATGAACCAGATGCCGGACCTGGCCCTTTGGAACCTCAACAACGCCTTGAAATACCGCCAGCCCCAGGTCATGCCCCAGATCTACATGATGTTGGGGGAAACCTACTTGATGGCGGGCGACGGCGCCGCGGCGGCCAATAATTACCAAGAGACCCTGAAACTGGAACAGGACGAGGACAGGAAATACACCAAGACCAACTCGAACTATCCTTATCTTTACGCCAAGCTGGGTGACGCTTTCTTGATGATGAACGATTTCCAGAACTCCGAAGCGGCCTTTAGGACCTCCCTTTCCATCAACCCCCAACAAAAAGAGGCCTTGGACGGTTTGGCCCAATTGAACAAGGCTGAGGAAAAGTCCCGGAAGGCGTCCGGCAAAAATTCGTGAAGCACCGCAACATCCGCCTGACCGTCGAATACGACGGCACCTCCTACTCCGGCTGGCAAAAACAAAAAGAAGCGCCGACGGTCCAAGCCGTCCTGGAAGACCGCATCAGCAAGGTTTGCGGCCACCCGGTGGACCTTTTGGTAGCGGGCCGCACCGACGCGGGGGTCCATGGGCTGGGCCAAACCGCTAATTTTCACACGACTTCCCGGCTTCCTGTCCCCCGGATCCGCAAGGTCTTGAACCAACTCTTGCCGCACGATATCCGCATCGCTCAAGCCAAAGAAGTGCCTTCCACTTTCCATGCCACCTATCACGCGACGGCCAAGCTCTACCGCTACATCATCCGTAACACGGGGGATTACACGGTCTTCGACCGGCATACCTACCATCATTTCCGCAGACCCCTCGACTTGAGGGCCATGAAAAAGGCGGCCAAGTTCCTCATTGGCACCCACGACTTCACGGCTTTCCGGGGAACTTTGGGGAAATGGGCCGATCCCAAACGAACCTTGATGAGGGTCACGGTCAAAAAACAAGGACCCAATGTGGTCCTGGATTATTTCGGGAAGTCGTTCTTGCATCAAATGATCCGCATCTTGAGCGGGACCATGCTTTATGTGGGGACGGGAAAGTTCAAGCCCGAGGACATCAAGGACATCCTCAAGTCCAAGGACCGCAAAAAGGCCGGGCCGACCTTGCCACCCAATGGCCTATTCTTGGTGAAAGTCTTTTATCCCAAGGTCTTTCCACCGGTGAAGAAAAAGAAAAAAGGGGGAGAGGAAGAATGAAAAAAGAAATGATCCTCTACTACTTGGGAGCTTTTGGGCTGGTCCTTTCAGTGGGTGTTTTTATGGAGGAACCCCTCCATGGTCAATGGTCCGGGAACCAGGAGGCTTTGAACAATCTTCTCATCCTTTACGGTTTTCCATTGTTCCTTGGATCAGGGCTTTTCTTCACAAGACAAAAGCATTTTGAGGCGGCCAAGGACAAGTTGATGGTCTTCGCCCACGCGGCCTCGGCCCTGGGTATCGTTTGGCTCATCCTTTGGTGTTTGGTCTGGCCCAGCTTGATGATGGCGGGGACCAACGATGAGATGGTCATGAAGATCAAGCACACCGCTTACCTTCATATGTTCGGGGTCGGTTTTGCCATGGCTGGTTACGCCGGAGCTTGGTTGACCCGGCACAAGGGGGACCGTTCCGCCCGGTTCTTGATGTCGGCGGGTTGGGCCGTGAGTTACATGGCTTTTTTCGACCTTTACGTCCAACCCACTTTGAAGTGGATGTGGGTCCCAGCTTTCGGGGGATTGTTGGTGGTTCTAGGCGCTTTCCTCATCCTGCGCGGCTTGAAACCCAAGGTTGAGGCCCCTAGCCAACTGTCGTAGAATAACCTTCCTCGAAAATTCAAATTGCTGTCATTGCGAGGAATGGCCGCCGAATAGGCGGATGTTTATGACGAAGCAACCTCAGTTTTAATAATTTCCACAAGGGTTTCCATGCCTTACTCCTCTTTAAACGACTTCGTCGAATTCCTCGAAAAAAAAGGCCAACTGGTCCGCATCAAGGACGAGGTGGACCCGGTCCTGGAAGTGACCGCCATCGCCGATAAGGTTTCCAAGTCGCCCCAAGGCGGCAAAGCCCTGCTTTTTGAGAAACCCAAGGGAAGCCACTACCCCCTGCTCATCAATGCTTTCGGTTCCTATCAACGCATGAGTTGGGCCTTGGGCGTGGAAAACCTGGAAGAACACGCCGATGCCATCCGTGAATTGATGGAAATGAAGCCGCCAAAGGGATTCGTCGACAAGATCAAGATGCTTCCCAAGCTCATGGATATCGCCAAGTTTCCTCCGACAGAAGTCTCTAAAGGCGCCTGCCAGGAAGTCGTCGAGAAGGACCCGGACCTTACCACGCTCCCCGTTCTGAAATGCTGGCCTCAGGACGGCGGGCGTTTCATCACCTTCCCTCTGGTCTATACCCAGGACCCCGAAACGGGCCTTCGCAACATCGGCATGTATCGCATGCAGGTCTATGACGCCAAGACCACGGGCATGCATTGGCAGGTTCACCATGGCGGCGCGGGGCATTACCGCAAAGCTGAAAAGGCGGGCAAACGTTTGGAAGTGGCGGTGGCCCTGGGTGGGGACCCGGCCCTGACCTACTCGGCCACGGCCCCCTTGCCCGAAGGCATTGACGAGCTTTTGTTCGCGGGGTTCCTCCGGAAAAAGCCGGTGGAACTGGTCAAGTGCAAGACCGTGGACCTGATGGTGCACGCCGACGCCGATTTCGTCCTGGAAGGCTATGTGGAGCCAGGGGAACGGCGCACCGAGGGACCCTTTGGGGACCATACGGGTTATTACAGTCTGGCCGACCAATACCCGGTGTTCCATGTCACCTGCATCACCCATCGAAAGAATCCCGTTTATCCCACCACCATCGTGGGAAAGCCTCCTATGGAGGACGGTTATTTGGGAAAGGCCACCGAGCGGCTTTTCTTGCCCTTGATGCAAAAGGTCCTGCCGGAAGTGGTGGACATGGACCTGCCGGTGGAGGGTATCTTCCACAACCTAGCCATTGTTTCCATCGATAAGCAGTATCCCCAGCATGCCCGCAAGGTCATGTTCGCCCTTTGGGGTCTGGGGCAGATGATGCTCAACAAGATCCTCGTTATCGTGGATAAGGACACCAACGTCCATGACTATGGCCAGGTGCTTTGGCGGGTAGGGAACTGCATGGACGCTAAGAGGGACGTGGTCATTACCGAAGGGCCCTTGGACGTGCTGGACCATACTTCCCCCATGTGGGCTTGGGGCGGAAAGATCGGGATCGACGCCACCAAAAAGTGGAAAGAAGAAGGCTTCGATCGGGAATGGCCTGATGAATTGGTCATGGACCCAAAGATCGAAGAGAAGATCCTACCGTTGCTGAAAAAATACGGATTGGCCTAAAAGGCCTCCAAAAAGAGGGGATCATAATGAGCGAAAATATCCAGACCATGTTCGGGCGTATCGCGCCCACCTATGACCAGGCCAACCACGCTTTGTCCTTCAACAAGGACATCCAATGGCGCAAGGATTCAGTGAGCCAAATGATCCGGGACGGGTTTAAACCCACCAAGGTCTTGGATCTTTGCGCGGGTACTGGCGATTTCGCTTTAGCGGTGAAGGAGCAATGCCCGGGAGCCCAAGTGGTACTGGCGGATTTTTCCAAGGCCATGTTGAATCTAGCCAAGGGAAAGGTCGGGGGCAGTCAGGGAATGATGTTGTTGGAAGCGGATGCCTTGAAACTGCCTTTTCACGATATGGCCTTTGACGCGGTGGTCTGCGGATTCGGTGTCCGGAACCTGGATTCGGTCGAGGCCGGCTTGAAGGAGATCGCCCGGGTCTTAAAACCCGGTGGTAAGGCTGTCATCCTCGAGTTCTTCAAACCCACGGGCTTTTTGAACCAGTTGGCCCATACCTTTTACGTGAGCACCATCGTTCCCATGCGGGGCGGGGCCATTTCGAAGGACAAGGCGGCTTATGACTATCTTCAACGCACCGCCAAGAATTTCCTGTCCCTGAGTGACTTCAAGCAATTGGTTGAGAAATGCGGGTTTAAGGATGTTTCGAGCGAAAGCAAAACCATGGGCGTCGCCGTCAGCGTGATGGGGATAAGGAAGTAACGTGAAGAAACTCTTCGTCGCGGTCAGCGGAGCCTCGGGCACGATCTACGCCCGTAGGTTCTTCCAGCATCTTCCTTATGATGACTGGGAAGTGCATGCTTCCATCTCCAAGGCGGCTCATATTGTAGCGTCCCATGAGGGCGGGCTTAACCTGCCTCCTCATGTGAAGGAGTGGGACGAAAAGGACCTGACGGCCCCGGTTGCCAGCGGGTCGAACAAGTTCGAGGCCATGGTAGTCATTCCTTGCTCGACAGGTACCCTGGGTAAACTAGCCCACGGTATCGCTGACAACCTCATTACTCGTAGCGGGGAAGTATTCCTGAAGGAACGCCGCAAGCTCATCCTGGTGCCCCGTGAAACACCGCTCTCCCTTATCCAGATCAAGAACATGGAACTACTCACCCTGGCCGGGGCTCATGTCATTCCCGCAACACCTAGCTTTTACGGCAACCCCAAGACTATTGAGGACCTGGTGGATACGGTCGTCGCCCGGATTTACGACCACGTGGGTATCGTCGCCGAGGTTTCCAAGCGTTGGCGTTCAGAAAAAGTAGAAGTCAAAAGAGAAGAATAAATATGGAAGTTTATGAAAATAGTTAATCGCTTTCTTTTTCTTTCCGTTACTTTTCTTATCACCCTCTCGGCTTATTCAAAAAAAGAACCCACATTCCAAGAAATAGTTTCTAGGGCTAAAGCGGGAGATGCACAAGCCCAATGTAAGTTGGGAGAGATCTACTATTTTGGGGAAATGGGACAAACGAGAAACGAACCAGAAGCTATAAAGTGGGACAGGGTTTCAGCATTACAAGGGAATGCTTGTGGACAACTGCATTTAGCCGAACACTATGAATATGGTTTTGGGGTTACACAAGATCAAAAAGAAGCCGTGAAATGGTTTGCGTTAGCGGCAAATCAGGGTGATGTCCAAGCCCAGTATGAATTTGGCCATTATTATTTATGGAAGGATTGGAAGGATTTAAAAAAAGCCATCTATTGGCTCACCAAAGGTGCAAAGGCAGGACATGGTGGAGCTCGAATGGACTTGGCTCAGTTTTATGAAAAAGGTGAAGGGGTTCCGTGGAATGAATTTGAAGCGATTAAGTGGTACGTGAAAGCCTCCGAAAAGGGCGAATCTGATGCGAACTATTGTCTTTATCACATTTATGAAAATGGTAAAGGTGTAAGAAAAGATAAAAAATTGGCTGACGAATATCTTGAGAAATTTCTTATGACTGGTGGCGATATGGGCGCCTCTGTAGGGGAATATTTAGAATTCGGCGAAAACAGGAATATAAATATTGGGCAGGTTGTTGTTTGGACGGGCATTGTTGTAAATAAAATAACCGATGAATATTTTGATGGAGAGTTGAGTCATGCTCAGACCGCACCGTGGAGTGCTCCTGTTCATGTTATGCGTTGTAAGAAC
>CAZLND010000115.1:0-8214 GCA_964560635.1 uncultured bacterium
CATGGCCCTCTTTCAAGAGCCGCTCCACAACGTTGGAACCGATGAATCCGGCCGCGCCGGTCACAAGTACTTTCATGAAAAAAGTTCTCCTTGGATCGAAGACTTGACCATTTTAACCGTTTTTAAAGCGAAACTTCCTGCAAAACCAGTGTCCGCAAATATTCGGTTTCGGGTATGGCCATGATGATGGGATGGTCCTGTGGCTGGGTGAGACGTTCTACGAGGCGGAAAGACCGTCCCGACTGCTCGACCGCTTCCCGGGTGATACCTTCCAGCAGGGTCCAGGAAAAATGATGGGAGCAAGTGGCGATGACCACCGCCCCACCGGGGTTGAGCATATCGAACCCACGGCCCAAAAGACTCTTCAGGGCCGTGCGGGCCGCCGGAAGGTCATGGACGCTCTTGGCCAAGGGCGGCGGGTCCAGGACGATGAGGTCGAACATCTTCCCGCCCTTTTTCAATTCTTTGAACACCTTGAAGCTATCGCCTTTTTCGAACCGGATCTTCTTCTCCACGCCGTTCAGGCGGGCGTTCTCCAAGCCTTCATCCAGGGCCGCTTGCGACGAATCCATCGCCAAAACATCCGTGGCGCCACCTAAAGCCGCTTGGATGGAAGCGGCGCCGGTATAACAAAAAGCGTCCAGGACCGTCTTACCCTTGGCCAGGTCATGGATCCTTTTGCGCGCTTCCCTAAAATCCAGGTAGAAGCCGGTCTTTTGTCCCTGGTCGGGACGGGAGCGGAACTTGGCGTTACCCTCGAAGAATTCCATACCGATGGGACCGGGTTCCCCTAGCCAACCCTGGAACTCCGCCATCCCTTCCTTCTGGCAAACCTCGCCCACGCTCTTCTCATAGATGAACTTATAACCACCCTCGCGGAGGGCTTGCGCGATGGCGGGAATGAAAGGCTTCAATCCCCCGCTGAAGCATGACAAGACCACGGTCTGCCCGAAAGCGTCGGCGATGATGCCCGGTAAGCCGTCGGCCTCCCCGAACAAGACACGAAGCCCGTCCGTGGTGGACTGGTCCTTGAGGTCCTTTCGTAAAGCGAGGGCCTTTCGAACCCGCCCAGCGATGAAATGTTCGTCGATGTCTTCTTGAAGGTTCCGGGTCAAAAGCCGGATAAGGATCTTGGAAGTGGGATTTGCCACACCCCGCCCGATGGGTATGCCCTTGGAGGTAAGAACTTCCACCAGGATGCCGGACGACAGGCTTTTGGGCGGCTTATCCACTTCATTGGCGAAGACCCAAGGATGACCGGCCAAGAGACGGTCCTCTTCTTTTGGTTTCAATTTGACGGTGATATAGGAAGACAAAGCAGTACCTCGATTTAAAAGTGTATTTGAGACAGGAGAACGGGAGAACTAGAACTTGAAGGAAACGCTTAGGTCGGCCGGATGGGCGGCCTTCCGCAACTCCATCTTCAGGGGGTCCTCAAGCCAGGCTTGTTGTTGTTTCAAGAATTCCGACTGCGCGTTTTTCACCTCATAATCACGGGGCATTATGGCCACCCCAAAAGCGATGCCCACCCCCAACCCAATGGCCCCACCGATGAACATATCGGATGTCGTGTTCCCCCCACTGCTAACGCCTCTAGCGATGAAGACTCCCGCCCCCGCCCCCACAAGCCCCGACAGGACGACAACCCCGAACTTGTCCTTGTTGTTGACCGAGGCGCCCTTGTCGTGATTGTCCATCTCCTGGTAATGCTTCTTCTTGGAATCCTTATCCATGTCATTCACCCAGTCAAAAAGGGAAAAATGATCGGGACGGGATTTGGTCTCGATGGGATCGTTACCTTCATCCTGGTCATCTTCCCAATAGAGGGCGTGGGCTTTCGGGACCAAGGGGAAACAGAACATCCCCGAAAGGTAGAGAAAGACGACCGAAAGGACGGTGGTTTTGACGAACGAGGGCTTGAAAGTCATGGGCAAAATTATACCTTCAAACGTTTTGCCCCACATTCTATTTTTAAAAAAAATAGATGAATTATGGGGCTATAGAACCTCATTAAATACTTAAGCGAAGGTTGGCCTGAATAAAAGGACAAAAACCGGCGTGACCGAGCATACAAAAAGGATTTACTTGTGGGTCGGGACAGGCGTTAAACCAGCGGTTGTGGGAACGGCCAGCGGTTTTTTGTGTTTCTTGGACGACTTCTTCGCGGCGCCCATCAAAACCTTGCCTGTCGCCATATCGACCACTACTTCGTGGAGGACCTGGTCATCTCCCAGGATATTGAAGTCATAAACCCAAATACCTCTCCATTGTTTTTGCTCAAAGTTCTTGGTGAGCTTACCGTGCCGCGCATGGAGGGCGATGGACCTGGCTTTTCGGTAAGGGATGCTGTTGACCGGCGGGTCGGAAGCGACAATGAGGCCGGGTCCCAGCGACATAAGGAGCAAGACCATCACCAGTAAAGTCACGGCCTTCTTGTTTCGATCCATTCTTTCCATCACTTTCTCTTATGACCTTTGGATAACCCCGCCGCCGATGACCGCGTCGCCCTCGTAAAAAACCGCCGACTGGCCCGGCGTGACCGCGCGGGCCGGATCCTTCAAGACCACTTTGACGCCCTTAGGTCCATTGGGATAAAGCACCGCGGGCTGCTCCACCGACCGATAACGGATCTTGGCGAGCGCTTCACGCGGCTCGGTGATTGGTTCCCAACCCATCCAATTCATTTCACCTACGGAAAATTCTTTCACGAAAGTATCCTGGTCACGGCCCACCACCACCGTCGCCGTTTCGGGATTGAGCTCCACCACGAAATAAGGGCCGCCCGAAAGGCCCATCCCCTTGCGTTGGCCCACGGTAAAACCGGCGATGCCCTCATGTTGCCCTAGGACGTTCCCCTGTATATCGACGATGTTACCAGGCACGAAGGCCCGCGGGCGGTGCATTTTCACGAAATCCCGGTAACTGCGCTGGGTCACGAAACAGATCTCCATACTTTCAGGCTTTTCGGCCGTATTCAACCCCATGCGCTTGGCGGTTTCCCGGACTTCGGGCTTGGTAACTTCCCCTAAAGGGAACAAAAGATGGGAGAGCAGTTTTTGGCTGAGCTTATAGAGAACATAACTTTGATCCTTGTCCGGATCGGCGGCCTTGCGGATGCGCCAACGTCCGGTCGAAGGGTCTTGGTCCAGCCGCGCGTAATGGCCGGTGGCCAGTTTTTCACAACCCAATCCCAAGGCTTGTTGAAGAAGGAGGGGAAGCTTGGCGAACCGGTTGCACTCCACGCAGGGGTTGGGGGTCAGACCTTGCTCGTACTCGTCCAGAAAACGGTCCACCACGTTAGCGCGGAACACGTCCAAGCCCTCGTTCACATAATGGGGCGCGCCGAGCTTCAAGGCCACTTCCCGGGCGTCCTGGATGTCCTCGACCGAACAGCAACGCTGGCCCTTGGGCTCCACGGTCTTCACGCTCACGGCCCCGTTCTCTCCGGGCGTGATCTCGCAGGGTAATATCTTGAGGGTGAGGCCCACCACCTCGTGGCCCTGCTCCTGGAGCAAACCCAACACGGTTGAGGAATCCACCCCTCCGCTCATGGCGACACCGATCTTCACTTGGATATCTCTTTCAGGGCCTTAAGGGCCTTCTCGATCTCTTTTTCCGTATTGTAATAACCGAAACTGAACCGCACCGTCCCGATGGGATAGGTCCCGATAGTTCGGTGGGCTAAGGGCGCGCAGTGTAGCCCCACCCGCGTCATAATTCCATAATTCTCGTCGAGGGCGTATCCCACCTCGGAAGGGTCCTTCCC
This sequence comes from uncultured bacterium, assembly GCA_964560635.1. Lineage (GTDB taxonomy): Bacteria > Oederibacteriota > Muellerivitia > Muellerivitales > Muellerivitaceae > CAZLND01. Next base: position 3,767 of record CAZLND010000115.1, read on the forward strand.
TTCAATATTCAAGGAAACGACCGCAACCCTTTCTTTCTCGGCCCCCGCGGGCAGGCCGTAGAGCTTGAGTCCCTTTATCTTTTCGGCTTCTTTTAGGAACTCGGCGGTCAGGGTCTCTTCTTTGCGCCGGACCGCCTGGACACTGGTCTTAAGCAAGAACTCGACCGACGCCTTCAACCCTGCCAAGCCCCAATAGTTCAAAGTACCGCTTTCGAACTTGTCCGGCCATTGCTGGGGCTGTTCCTCTTGATCGCTGTTGGAACCAGTCCCCCCTTCGATGAAGGAATCCAGGTTCCATTTGGACGAAACCGCCAAGCCGCCGGTGCCGGGCGGACCCATGAGTCCCTTGTGACCGGTAAAAGCCAGGAAGTCGATGTTCATGGCTTGGACATCAATAGGAACAGACCCGGCGGTCTGGGCCGCGTCCACCAGGAAAGCCACTCCCTTCTTGACGCAGAGAGCCCCCACTTCCGCTACCGGGTTCAAATTGCCGATAACATTGGAAGCGTGGACCAGGCATACCAGTTTGGTGTTGGGCTTGAGGGCCTTCTCGAAATCATAAGGGTTCACCCGGCCCAGGCTATTGGCCGGGACCATGCTGTATTCAATACCCCGGGAAGCTTTGAGCTTGTTCAGGGGCCGGATGACCGCGTTGTGTTCCATACCCGACAAGACCACATGGTCGCCAGACTTCAAGAAGCCCTTGAGGGCCGTATTAATGGCCTCGGTCACATTCTTCATGTAAAGGATACGATCGGACCGCTGGATGTTGAAAAGCCGGGCCAGGGCCGCCCGGGTGCCAAAGACCAATTCATTAGCGGCGATTCCAGCCCGATAAGTCCCGCGCCCGTGGGACACGCCCACCTGGGAGGCGAATTGGGTCACGGCCTTCAGGACTTGAGGCGGTTTTTGCCGGGTCGTGGCCGCGCAATCCAAATAGATAGGTTTTTGTGTTTTTTGCTTTTTCATAGCTCGTTGATTCTAACATCGTGGAGCTGCTTTTGCAGAATAAGGCTTTTAAATGAAAAAGGCGGCCAAAGGCCGCCTCCGTAATTCAAAATTCAGAATCAATGATTCAAAATTGAAGTTCGTTCAGTTTTCCCTCACCTTGGCTATATCCACGATCTTACTGGCCTCTTCCATTTGGCAATTGCCCTCGAACACCGCTCCTTCTTCCACGAACAAAGTCGAAGCCGAGAGATCGCCTTCTACTTGGGCGGTACTTTGAAGTTCCAATCTTTGGGAAGCGGTGACATTGCCCTTGACCTTGCCGCCGATGACAATGGAGCGCGCCACCAGGTTGCCCCGTACCATTCCCTTCTCGCCGATGATGATGCCGTCCTCGCTGGTGAGGTTGCCGTAGATCTCCCCGTCCACGCGAATGCTGTGCTTGGAATTGTAGCTGCCCCGCAGGCTGGCTTCGACCCCGATGATCGAATCCACCCGGCCCATGGTCTTAGCGTCACCGAACCCGAACAAACCCATTGACCGCTCCCTCGTCGCGAATTCTAAGCTTTGAATTCTTAATTTTTAATTGTGGTCATTTCCGCAGGACGGAAATCTCAATAATTCAAAATTCAACATTCAGAATTTAAAATTGCTTCTATCTAATCGACCTTCGGAAGGTATTTTTCAGGATCGACGGGGACACCGTGCATGCGCACTTCATAATGGACGTGGCTGCCCGTGCTGCGTCCGGTGGAACCCACATAGCCGATGATCTGGCCCCGCTTGACCTCGTCGCCCACTTTGACATCGATGCGGGCACAATGCCCGTAACGAGTGGTGTAGCCATAACCGTGCTCGATGGCAACTAGCCGTCCATAACCCGCTTCCCAGCCCGCGTAGGTCACGATGCCGTCGGCGGTGGCGCGGATGGGGGTATTGATCTCATTGGCGATGTCCACGCCGATATGGCGGCCCGGTTCGCCCGTCAGGGGAGAGGACCTTTTGCCAAAACCCGAAGTGATCCAACCCTTGATGGGCCAGATGCAGGGAGTGGCCGCCAGGATGGAGCGTTGCTTGTCCAAAAAGACGCTGATCTCCTTGAAGCTGGCTTCCTGCTTAGCCGCCTGTTGATTGGTGGTCTTCAGGTTGGCTTCGACTTTTTCAAGAAGGTGGTCGTTCTTTTCCTGGAGCAATTGGGAAAAATGCGCCGAATCGCCCTCGGTCGGACCGCCCATGCCATCGAATACCGTGACGACCTTTTTGCGGTCTCCCAGTTTGAGGAGCTTCCGGAACTGGGAATCCACCGCGGACATACGCGCGAGCAAGGCCCGGTTATTTTCCAACTCTTTCAAGATGTCGCCCATGTTCTCGCGGAAGTGTTTTTCGGTCGTTTGGGCCACTTGGTAATTGACGTCACGCGCCACCACCATGCCGGCCCAGGTGAGAAGGCCTCCCAGTAATAGGACGCCCATATGGATGACGAAAAGGTTGGTCTTGATCTGAACAGGTTTACCGCCGTCATGGGGGACCACCATGAAGGTCATTTTCTTCTTGAAGTAGGTTCGGAATGGATTCGACATTCAGCGTCCCTTTAAACGATTTAACGACAAAGGCAAAGGCCTGCTCATTCTAAAACCGATTCACTGGAACTTGGGGATATTTTGGCTTTTTTGGGTCTTCAGGAAGGCCGCCAATTTCAATGGGGCCCCGGAGGCTGGATAAGAACGACTTTCATCTCTCAATGTCTAAAATAAAGAGCAATCGGAAGGGTGTCAATTAGGAACGACCCGCCGGGAGGTAAAAGGTTAACTAAGAAGAGGTATCAGCAGACGGAACGGTCAGAACTATTCGACTTTCAAACCGTCGGATTCGACGAATTTAAGCGCCTTTTCAAAGAGGACCTGCTTCCCAAAGTCCATCGTGACCACGTGATCGGAGCCCTCAAGATATAGAAGGTGCTTCACTTTCGACCCAAGGGCTTGATGGACCATTCCGCCGTTCGGCGGGGGCACCATGGAGTCTTTTTGACCCTGAACGACCAGGGCTGGGGCCGTCACGTAAGACAGGTCCTCCCGGACATGGTCCATTAACTTTTTCAATTCATACAGGTTCTTGGTAGCGACATAAGGATAGGTCAAATGCGGGGGAGCCTGGGGATCCAAGATGCCTCCCGTTAAATTCGAGGTCCGCCATTGCAGGAAGCGGAAGAAGGCGATGCCATTGAATCGGAAGTCGAAAATGCGAATGGGAGCCGCCATAGAGATGACTCCCGCTACCGGAAAGTGCGACGCCAAATGGAGGGCTTGCAAGGCGCCCATGGACAGTCCCGCCACGAAGACCTTGGAACAATTTTGGCGAAGGGCTTCGTAGCCTTCTCGGGCGCTGGCCGCCCAATGCTGCCAGGTGGTCGTCGCCAGTTCCCGGGGGGATGTTCCGTGGCCCGCCAGCCAGGGCCCCAAGGTGGAATACCCCTTGGCCGACAAAAAATCCCCTAACGGTTGGACTTCAGAAGGCGTGCCGGTCAACCCATGCAGGAGCAGGATTCCCGTCGAGCCTTTTTTGGATTCAAAACCGATTCTCATGGTCGCATCCTCATCTATAGGTTACACCCAGCCTCTTTCCTACTCACCTTAAAATTACGGCTTTTGAGGTGTCTCCTGTTCGAGCTTTTGGAGCGTGAAGAGGATCTCGTTGTCCGAGGGACGGTCCGTGGGAAGGACCCCCACGAATTTGTAACGAATGGTCTTTTGGGGATCGATGATGACGACGCAAGGACGGCTGATATCCTTCTCCTCATGCCCCTTGGGATGGCGAATGCCATAGGAGTCGATCAGGCTCAAGTGACTGTCGGAAAGAAGGGGAAAAGGCAAGTTCCAGTTATGGTTGAAATCGGCCGACTCCTCCACACTGTCCACACTGACGGCCGCCAAAGTCGCGTGAAGCGGGGCGAATTTAGCGAAGTCATCTTTCAGGTTCAAAAGTTGGTTCTGGCAGGCGCCGCACCAATGACCCCGGTAAAAGACCAGTACCAGGTACCAATCTTTCTGGACATCCGAAAGCTTCCGAATGTGACCCGAGGCGTCCATCAAGGAAAAATCGGCCGCCGAGTCCCCTACTTGCAGGCCCCCGGGTTTCAGGGGAGCCGGTTGAGGCTCGTTCCCGCAACTCGAAAGACCCAGGGCCATCGTCCAAAGGATCGCCAAGGTCAAAGATCGGAACCATTTCATCGTCACAAGTCACCCCTTCATTAACTTCCTGGTCTTAATTTTCTTGAACGCATTGACAATGTCAATTGGCCTTTTAATAATGACCCCCACAAGGAGCTTCATCGGATGAAAGCTGTTCGCCGCTATCTTATCCCCCTGGCCATTCTTATCGGCTTGAGTTTCTGCTCGGTCCTCATCATCGAGGGCTCCCATCACCACGAGAACATGGAGAGCCACGAGGACTGTTCCCTCTGTAGCTGGCAAAGCATGGGCTCCCAGGCCCCTTCCGCACCG
>CAZLND010000116.1:0-8128 GCA_964560635.1 uncultured bacterium
GAGTGGTCGCTCGAGGAAAAGGGAGGCAAGGGCCTTTTCACGCGCGAGCTGGAAAAGCTGCGCAAGTCCCTGGGCGGCATCAAGAACATGCCCAAGTTGCCCGGCGCCATCTTCGTCATCGATACCAAGAAAGAACATATCGCCGTCCAGGAAGCCCGCAAACTGGGTATCACGATCGTGGCGGTGGTGGATACCAATTGCGATCCCGGCGAGATCGACGTAGTGGTCCCCGGTAACGACGACGCCATCCGCGCGGTGAAGCTCATGACCTCGGTCATGGCCGGAGCCGTCCTGGAAGGCCGCTCGAAGGAACTGGAAGGCAAGGAAATTTCCCCCGAGGGCATCGCTGGGATCACCGCCGTGGGCGAGGAACTCTTGGCCGCCGCCGAGAAAGCGGAAGCCGCTCCGGTCGAAGCCGTCGAAGGCGAGACCACCGAAGAGAAGAAGGAAGAGGCCGAACTCCTGGTCACCGATACCGCGCACTTGGCTGGCGACGCCCAGACGGTCGCGGTCTTGGCCGACGAATTGGCCGACGAAAAGGTCGAGCGTATCCGCACCAAGCGCGTGCGCGAGGACAAAGTCTAGTTTTTGCCCAAGGGGCAAAAACGGAGCATTGGAGCAATGGATCAGTTGAACAGGTGATGGAACCATTGAGGAAATGCGGTCCATTGGTCCACTGTTCACCTGCTCAAAATTGACATCATCATTTCAGAGGAGTTTTTAAAATGGAGATCACCGCAAACGCTGTAAAGGAACTGCGCGAGAAGACCGGCGCGGGCATGATGGACTGCAAGAAGGCTTTGGCCGAGACCATGGGCGATTTTGATAAGGCTGTTGTCTGGCTGAGGGAAAAGGGTGTGGCCCAGGTGGCTAAGCGCTCCGGCCGCAGCGCCGATCAAGGCATCATCGGAAGCTACGTGCAGTCCGGCAAGGTAGGCGTGCTGGTCGAGGTCAATTGCGAAACGGACTTCGTGGCCAAGACCGACGATTTCCAGAACCTGGTCAAGGAACTGGCGACGCAGGTAGCCGAGGAAAAGAACGAGAAGGCGGTCCTGCTGGACCTGCCTTATAAGAACGATCCCAAGAAGACCGTGGGCCAGCGTGTCACGGAAGTGGCTGCCAAGGTCGGTGAGAACTTGGTGGTCCGCCGTTCCGTCCGGCTACAATTAGGCGCGGCCGATCAGGGCGTTATCGGTAGCTATGTGCACAGTGGGAAGGTAGGAGTGTTGGTCGAAATCCATTCCAAGACGGAGTCGGCGGCCAAGAACGAAGATTTCGTCAATCTGGCCAAGGAATTGGCCATGCAAGTGGCCGCTTCGGCCCCCAAGTACGTGAGCCGTGAGGAAGTCCCGGCCGCCGAAATAGAGCAAGAGAAGGCGATCTACCTGGCCGAGGCCAAACAATCGGGCAAGCCCGAGGCCGTCCAACAAAAGATCGCCGAAGGCAAGATCGAAAGCTACTACAAGCAGGTCTGTTTGGTGGACCAACCTTATATCCGTGAGCCCAAAAAGAGCGTCAAACAATACGTCGCTGAAGTGGCGGCCAAGGTCGGCGAGACCGTGGTGGTTCGTCGGTTCTCCCGCCTCCAACTGGGCGAATAGGGTTTTTGCCGATCCGACGGGCCATCTGTGATAATCTGTGGCCCCAGGAAGTCCCAATCTTTTAAGCGTGGTCGTTCATAAAGTCTTTTGCGGGAAGTGAAATGGCTCCAGCGTCCTCGAAAAGCAACAAAGGCAAATCCGTTTATCATCGCGTTTTGCTCAAGATCTCCGGCGAGGCCTTGGCCGGGGACAATGAACACCGTATCGACGAGAAGGTCGTCCAATCCATCGCCCGGGCCGTCTTCGAGGTGCAGAAGCTTGGGGTCGAACTGGCCCTGGTCATCGGCGGGGGCAATATCTACCGGGGCGCGGACGGCGAACGCATGGGTATGGACCGCGTCTCCAGCGATTACATGGGCATGCTGGCCACACTCATCAACGCCCTAGCCCTTCAGAACGCCTTGGAAAAACTCGGGGCCCATACCCGGGTCCAAAGTTCCATCGAGATGTCCAAGGTCGCCGAACCCTATATCCGCCGCCGGGCCCTGCGGCACCTGGAAAAGGGACGTATCGTCATTTTCGCCGGGGGGACGGGCAACCCCTATTTCACCACCGATACCGCCGCGGCTCTTCGGGCCATCGAGATCGGGGCGGATGTCATCCTCAAGGCCACCAATGTGGACGGTATCTACGACTCGGATCCCAAGAAGAATCCCCGGGCCAAAAAGTACCAGAAATTGACCTACATCGAAGCCATCAACAAGCGTTTGCGTGTCATGGACACCACCGCCCTGACCCTTTGTATGGAGAACCATCTTCCCCTCGTGGTCTTTGACCTTCACCAGCCCACCAATATCCGCCGGGTGGTCATGGGTGAAGCCATCGGGACCGCGGTCCGGGTCTCTTAATAACCGACAGGGAAGTTCCGGCTTTCGGGCCGGGATACTCATTCATTAAAATAAACCGATACCGAGGTCGACCGTGGCCGACGCGAACCATGTCCTGAGCGACGCCGAATCCAAGATGAAGCATTCCATCGAATCCACCAAACGGGAGTTCGCCACCGTTCGCACGGGGCGCGCGTCCGTGGCCTTGGTGGAGCACGTGAAGGTCGAATATTACGGTTCGTTGGTCCCTATCAATCAGGTCGCCAACATCTCCACTCCTGACGCCCGGACCATCGAGATCAAACCCTGGGACGCCCAGGCCTTGGCCGAGGTCGAAAAGGCCCTTTTGAAGAGCGACATCGGTATCAATCCGAACAACGACGGGAAAATGATCCGGTTGAACATGCCGCCCTTGACCGAAGAGCGGCGCAAGGATTTCGTGAAGCTGATCCACAAGTACGCCGAGGCCGGCCGGGTGGCCATTCGCGGCATCCGCCAAGACGCGAATAAGGCCCTGGACCAGATGAAAAAAGATATCGCGGAGGATGAGTTCAAGAAGTTCCACGAGCGCATCCAAAAGATGACCGACCTGAACACCCAAGAGATCAACAAGCTGGCCGAGCACAAAGAAAAAGAGATCATGGAGTTCTAATCTAAAAGATCACAAGAGTTCGCGGCGCGAAGTGTTAAGTTCGAAGTTCTTGAATTTTCCAGGCGGTAGCCCGGAAAACAACATGAACTAAAAACTGCGGACTTAAAACTTAAAACCCGGAATCATCATTGCAAACAATCAAGCAAGCCAGCCTTTTAAAGCGCCACCGTTTGAAACCCTGCCTGCCCCGCCACGTGGCCATCATCATGGATGGGAACGGACGGTGGGCGAAGAAACGTCATTTACCCCGCATCGCCGGCCACCGGGCCGGGGCCCTTTCCATCCGTGAGATCGTCCGCTTGAGCGGGGAACTGGGCATCGAGGCCCTGACCCTCTACGCTTTTTCCACCGAGAATTGGAAAAGGCCCCGCCAGGAAGTAAGCCTCCTCATGCAACTGTTGAAGCAATACCTCAGGAGCGAGGTGGAAGAACTCAAGACCAACAACGTGCGGTTAGGCACCATCGGGAACACGGCGGACCTACCGGGGGAGATCAGGGAAGAACTTAAAAAGGCGATGGCGGCCACCGCCCATTGCACGGGCTTGCGGCTCATCCTGGCCCTTTCTTACAGCGGCCGCGCCGACCTGACCCGCGCCGCGCGGGATATCGCCAAACGCGTAGCCGAAGGCAAATTGAATCCCTCGGCCATCAAGGAAGAGACCATCACCCAAGCCCTTTCCACCAAGAACCTTCCGGAAGTGGACCTCCTCATCCGCACCAGTGGGGAACTCCGTGTCTCCAATTTCCTCCTCTGGGAACTGGCTTATTCTGAATTCCATATCACCAAGACCCTCTGGCCCGATTTCAGGACCCCCCATTTCATCGCCGCTTTGAAAGATTTCCAGGGGCGCCAAAGAAGGTTCGGGGGAGTGGAGAGCGTGGTGGGGAGCGTGATCAAATGGGCTCGCTGACCAAAAGGGTCCTCGTTGCGGCGATAGCCATCCCAATCCTTCTCTTTTTAGTTTTTTGGGAACGGATCCTGCCTTTCAAAATTTTAGCCGCGGTCGGATTGGGTCTTGGACTTTTGGAGTATCTCCAGCTGGCTAAGGCCAGGAACTTAAAACCCTTGAGGACCGAAGGTCTCGTCGCTTTGGGGTTTGCGCTCCTGCCCTGGGTTCTCCGGCCCCTTGTTCCCTGGCAAGGTCAAGGGGCCCTCGTTTTGGCGCTTCTCATCCTTACCTTTGCTTTCATGTGGTCCGATCGTCCCTTGAAGGACATGATCGTTTCCGTGAGCGTGACTTTCTTCGGTGTGGTTTACTTCGCGGTGTTCGGCAGTTATTTCTTCCGGTTGCGGGAAATGCCCGAAGGCGCCTGGTATTTGCTTTGGCTTTTTGTCGGGACTTGGGCTTATGACACGGGTGGCTTTTTCATCGGGACCCGTTGGGGAAAACACCGCTTGGCTCCCTCGGTTTCGCCCAATAAATCCTGGGAAGGATGCGCGGGAGGGGTGGGCCTGACCTTGATCGCATATCTCTTGTTATGGAAATTCGCGGATCTTTATTCCCGATGCTTTTCCTTGGTCGATGTCCTGTGTTTGACCCTTTTGTTGTCTTTCTTCGGTCAGGCTGGCGATCTGGTGGAGTCGGTCATCAAGCGAAGCTTGAAGGCCAAGGATTCGGGCTCCCTTTTGCCAGGTCATGGCGGTATTTTTGACCGCATCGATAGTTTGCTCTTCAACGCCCCCATCTTGTTCTATTACCTGATGTTATTCAAAAAATAAGCCGGGAGGCCATATGTCGCTCGAAGATCTCATCAAGAAAGCCCAATCCACCTTCTATCATCAGTTCGGAGGGGATCCAAGCCGCAAGGTCACCCTGGTGGCGGCTCCGAGTCGTCTCACTCTTCTGGGAGGCGAATATACCGAGGCCGTGGACGGGTTCAGCCTTCTCGCGGCGGGAAGCCATTCCATCGTCGTGGCCGCCCAGCGCCGGTCCGACAAGCAAGCGGTCATCCACTCCCTCAAATATGACGAGAAGATCAAGGTCAACTTGCCGACCCTGAAGTTCGACCGCCAGGATGGCTGGGCGAATTATCCCAAGGGCGTCCTTTATTTTTATGAGCGGACCGGACGGAAGTTGGAAGGTATCCAGATGGTGGTGGCGGGGGACATGCCCGAAGGCGTGGGCTTGGGGACTTCCGCGGCCATCACGGTGGCTACCGCCGTGGTCTGCAATAGCCTAGGAAACAATCCCCTCGATGGGGCCACCTTGGCGAAATTATGCCATCGGGTGGACAGCCAATTTTTCAGCGGCCGGGGCGATTATTTCACGCCCTTCGCGGTTTTTTTCGGCAAAAAAGACCATCTGGTCACCTTTGACGCCCGGTCCTTTAAACCCGATTACATTCCCTTCGACTCTAAAAATTACAAACTCGTAATGGTGGATAGCGGTGTTCGTAAGAAGGAAAGGGAAGAGGAATTCAAGAAAAGGCTCGAGCTTTTTGACCAGCTCCTCAAGGAGATCCGAAAATTCGTGCCGAAGGTCATCTCGCTCCGGGACGTGGATCAGGACGCCTACGATTCGGCCCGCAAGAACATCGACATCATCCTGCGCAAACGACTGGACCACGTGGTCTACGAGAACGGGCGGGTCCGAAGGGCCAAGGATATCTTGGCCAAGGGCGATTACGAGGGTTTCGGACAACTCCTGAACGAATCCCATGATTCCTTGGCGGACAAGCTCAAGGTCACCTGCCAAGAGGTGGATATCCTCACCAGCGTGGTGCGCAAGCAAACCGGGTGCCTCGGTTCCCGGATGGCGGGCATCGGCTGGGGTGGTTCGTTGGTTTGCCTGGTCAAGGCGGCCGATGTGGAGACTTTTGTGGATCGGGTCCGTGGGGAGTATAAAAAACAGGTCAATATTTCGGCCCAAGTCTTCGTCAATGAACCGTCGGATGGCGCGAGGGAAGTGGAATCGGTCGTTTCCATCCCCGCTACTCCGTAATCCTTGGGGTCACCCCAGGGGTGGGGGTCGCTAAAGGCTTAAATACCTGAAAAAGGGTGGCAAGGTCTAAAGCGTTTTCACATTGCCATTTCCTTGTGGCTGTTCATTTTTCTAGACGGGTCTCTTTTAAACTTTATAATGTCCTGATGTTGTCCCTGGTTTAAAACGATTCTCTCAAAGAACAATCCATCATTTTTGGAGGCGGCGATGCGAAGCTTGAAGATCAGTGGCTACCTGCTGGTTGGACTGGTCATCCTCGGTTCGATGATCCCAAGTTTGGCAAGCGCCCAAGCCGCCTCGGCGGACCAATATCTCGCCTACGGTAACAAGCTTTACACCGCCCGCAGTTACCAACAAGCCGTTCAATATTACAGTTACGCCGCCAAGCTTAATCCGAACAATGCCGCGGCCTATCAAGGCATCGGTTATTGCTATTATGCTTTGGGCAACAAGCAATACGCTTTGGCCTATTGCCAAAAGGCCCTGCAGTTGAACCCCAACAATTCCCAGTTGGCGCAATTCGTGTCGGGGCTCCAAGCCCAGGCCGGCGCTACCGCCGCCGCCCCTGCGGCCGGCATGGGTGCCGCCGACCCCTTGGCCCAAGGAACGGCTCTTTTCCAACAAAAACAATATTCGGCCGCCATCCCTTATTTCCAACAGGCTTCCCAGCAGAATCCCAGCGATTACCGTCCTTATTACTATGCCGGTTATTCCTACTACATGATGGGTGATGGCAAGGACGCGGCCCTTTATTTCCAAGTGGCCAACGCCAAGCAGCCCAACGCCTCCATCAAGGCCTATGCGGACAGGATAAAATCTTCTCTCCCGCTGGTGGACCAGCAATGGGTGGATGACCAAACGGCTAAATATACCGGTATGGCCGTCGCTTCCAGCGGAGCGGGCTCCAAAAAAAGTGAATCCACTTTCGGGTTCCGCCTTTTGGGCGGCATGGACTATGTCTTCGCCAACCCTTCCCAGATCATCGATGGGGCTACCGCCGGCAAAAGCATTTCCCTCACGGGTGTAACGCCCAACGTCATCGCCCTTCCCGGCATCGAACCCTTCTTGCAATTGGGTGATAACTTCGAGATCAATATGGGTATTTCTTATTTGCCCATCGGGAACCTTTCCTATACCTGGAATGATTTCGGGGCAGCTGGTCCGGATAATGACGGCGGCAACGGCTTCGGATATAAGTATTCTTATGATGATACGGGCGTCTTGATCGGATTGGGCGCCAAGATCCTCTTCGGTGATTCTCACGTGAAAGGCTATTTCGGCATCGGCGGCGACTTGGCTCCCATCAGCATGTCTTTCTCCAAGGTTCCAATTAAGCAGGATGGCACTCCAACACTCACCGATGGAACTGGCGCGTCTGTTCCCGCTGAAAATGGTAATTACTCTACCTTGGCTTTTGGTGGTCATGCCAAATTGGGTGTGGATTTCTACTTGGATAAGAGCGTGGCCTTGGGACCTTGGGTGGGCTTCCAGTACCTGTCAGCCACCAACTTTACCAGCAACGGCGCCATCCTGGCGGTCGATCCCCTCAATGGCGATGTGGATGTTCAGAACACGCTTCACACACAGACTTTGACGTTGGATTACACCTCCATCAACGGCGGTCTTAACCTCACCTTTGCTTTCTGATCGATGAATAAAATTTAAAGTGAAAACGGGCCCGAATGGGCCCGTTTTTGTTTTGGGATGACCCTCGTGAACCGTATCAAATTCCTATTCGCTTTTGCCGCCGGGACGATATTCCTTTGCGCCCCCTTGGCCTTCGCCGCCGATATCACCTGGCGGAATAACTTCACCTTCTACGGCGATAACACCGAATTCTTCGAACCTTTCCGTACGGGTGAGACCATCCTGGGACAACAAGGGAAAAGCTATTTGGAGGCGGCCCTGGGCCCCAAAGCTTTCCTCTCGGCGGGCGTTTTCGGGGACTTCCGCAGTACCAGTGACCAGGACCCGGCTTTGGATGTGAAGCCGATCCTTTCCTTCGAGTACCGCGAGGGCGGTACCCGCTTGATCATGGGGACCTTGGATTCGAAAAACCGTCACGGGTTCCTGGAACCCTTGGAAGTGACCTTCTTGGAATTCACC
>CAZLND010000117.1:0-2996 GCA_964560635.1 uncultured bacterium
GTTTTCATCGACGCCGAACATGCCATGGACCCGGTTTACGCCAAGAAATTGGGCGTGAACGTGGACGAACTCCTCATCTCCCAGCCGGACTCCGCGGAAGAAGCCCTTCAAATTGCCGATACCCTTATCCGTTCCGGTGCCATCGACATCCTGGTGGTCGATTCCGTCGCCGCCTTGGCCCCCCGTGCCGAATTGGAAGGGGACATGGGCGACGCTCACGTGGGTCTTCAGGCCCGCTTGATGAGCCAGGCCTTGCGTAAACTGACGGCCTTGCTCTCCAAATCCCATACCTGCGCCATTTTCATCAACCAGATCCGCGAGAAGATCGGGGTCATGTTCGGGAATCCCGAAACCACCCCCGGTGGCCGGGCACTCAAATTCTATTCCTCGATGCGCCTCGACGTTCGCCGGGTGGAAGCTATCAAGAGCGGTGAATTGAATGTCGGGAATAAGGTCAAGATCAAGGTGGTCAAGAACAAGACGGCTCAGCCTTTCCGTGAAGGGTTTGTGGACATCATCTTTGGAGAGGGTATTTCCAAGGAAGGGTCGCTCATCGACGTGGGTGTGGAGATGGGCATCCTGGATAAGAGCGGGACCTGGATCAGTTACGGGGAGACCCGTATAGGCCAAGGCCGGGAATCCGCCAAGACCTTCCTCAAGGAACATGCTGATGTGGCCGCCCAAGTGGAACGGAAGATCAAGGAGAAGGTTGGCCTGATCCCGTCGGCTACTCCCGCGGCGCTCCCGGCGGGCGCGGCCAAGTCTTCGGGTCCCGCCGCTACAGCTAGCTCAGCCCCTGCTGAGAAGCCGAAAGTGGAAGTGAAGCCAGAAGCCAAAGTGGATGTCAAAGCGGCTTTTGTCCCCACTGAAAAGGCCAAGTTGGCTTTGAAAAAATAAGAGTCGTACAGCGTTAAAAACAAAAAAGGGACACGAATTTCGTGTCCCTTTTTTGTTGTAAGGTGTCATTGCGAGCCTCGAATTTTGAGGCGAAGCAACCTTAGTTCATGGGTGGTTTTAGCTGTGCCGTGAATTCGTTAAGACGGCATGTTTAAACTGGGGTTGCTTCGTCATGACCGCCCGCCTATTCGGCGGGCATTCCTCGCAATGACACATAAACAGGAAAATTTACTATTTAGTTCACTTTTATTTCGGGCCATTTCCTTCAATTTCCAAGTCTCTTTGCATACAATAAGGGCCATTCTTTCCGGAGGGAAACCCAACATGGCCAAGAACGAGCCTAGCTCTAAGTCTTCCAGTCCTTTGAAAAAGCTCCTTAAATTCGTGCTCGTCGCGGGGGGGATCTTTGTTGGTCTAGTCGTCATCCTCCTCGTTGCCGCCGCCATCATCATCCCCATCAAGTACCCGCCCTCAAAGTTAAAGGCTATGGCCGAAGAGAAATTGACCGGATCCCTGCACCACAAAGTTACGGTCGGGGATGTCCGTTTCAGCGTTCTGAGTGGCTTCGCTATCTCGAATTTGAAGATCGCCAACCGTGCCGGATGGGACCCCCGGCCGATGGTCTTGGCCAAGGATATCTCCATTTCTTATGACCTCTTTCCGTTGCTTTGGGGCGAGGTTTCATTAGGCGAGGTCAAGCTCAACCAGCCGGACATCCTGTTGGAGAGGCGGGGACTGAACCAGTTCAGTTTCTCCTACATGATGGGAACCGATGAAGTTCAGGCCGCTCCTGCCCCCGCTCCGGTGAAGGCCGCTCCCAAGACCAAAGCCAAACCGAAACCCAAGAAAAAGGCTAAGAAGCACGTGGCCCTGATAGCTCCTGTCGAGCGACCGGCCTTCTCCAGCTTTTTTGTGGATTCGGCTTGGGCCGGTCCGGCCCCCGCGGCGGACTCTTCGGGCCCCATCAAGAACATCACCATTAAGAGTGTCCGCATCCTCCATGGGAAGTTGGTTTATTTGGACGAGACCACCTCTCCGGCCCAGGAGTCCGACCTGAAGGACATGAATCTCGTGGTGAAGAACGTCTCCTTAACGGGAGGGAAGACCACCTTCTCTTTGGAAACGCCCTTGAATTACAACAAGATGGCCTACAACCTGGGTTTGGAAGGCAAGTTCCGCTATTTCCAATCCAGTCAATCGCTCAAGGAAGTGGATGTCAAAGGCAAGGTCAACGAGGTTGGTTTCCACATCTCGGGCGATGCTTTGAACATGACCACCGATTTCGCGCCCGATATGGACGGCGAGATGTCCTTGACCGCCTTGGAGGCCTTGGGTGTTTTGCCCAAGTCCATGGCCCGGATGCCCGAGGGTCTCTCCTTGACCGGGCCGGCGAAGGTGGATTTCCACCTTTCGGGGACCATCAAAACTGGCTTGAAGTTGAAGGGAACGGCTGATGGGACAGAATTGGTGGTCAAGTACAAGGACAACTTCGCAAAGACCAATAAGACCAATTGCAAAGTCGATTTTAGCAGCGTTCGGAGCCAGGACGGCTCGTTTGACGTGCCTTCCTACAAGTTGGTTTATCAGGATTGGGAGGTTACCGGTAATTTCCATTATCCCAATAACAGGCCCTGGTCTGCGGAAGCTCATTCCAAAAGCCTTCCCTTCAAGGGGTTGCCTGGGATGGTTCCGAGGCTTAGCAAGACCACTATCGATGGCGTTGGGTCCATGGACCTGGCATTCACCCAAGCTTCCGGAATGGCTTTGCCTTTCAAGATCAATGGAAAGGTGCAATTGAATGGGGTTGGTATCACCCTGCCTCAGGAACCCTATCTGCAGGACGTGACCGGACCCATTCTTTTCGAGGGTACGGTGGCACGGGTTCCGACGGTCAACTTCAAATCTTTTGATGGAGCTGGTTCCACGGGTGTGACCGTCCACTTTGATAAGGAACCCTTGTCCTATAGTTACGCGTTCAGCCTCAAGAACGTGAACGCCCAAAAGGCCGTCGACGCGAGCATCGACGCTTTTGTCACGAACGCCACCATGATGAGCCTTAAAGGCAAGATCTTCGGAACAATGAACTTGGTCTATTCGGG
>CAZLND010000117.1:3096-8089 GCA_964560635.1 uncultured bacterium
GTCAACTCGGATGCCATCAAAACGGCTATTGGGCCCGAGTTAGCGGGTCTGATCAAGAATGTGGATTTCCTCGCGGATGATAATGGGAATGTGCCGGTTGACCTGAAATTCACCGGGGTGGTCAGCGAGAACCATTATTCTTGGGACCGGACCCGCATCGGCGCGGTGGTCCAAAAGCATGTTGGGGCCGAGATCCAGAAGGCTGCCGCCCCTGTAGTTCAGGACCTGGGCAAAAAGGCTGGTGACGCGCTCAAAGGGCTCTTCGGAAAATAAACGGTATCTCAAAAATTGTAGTTGGGCGATTCGAAATCAAAGAGCGGGATACTCTCCCGCTCTTTCTCATTTGAGGGGCGCTGAATGTTCGACTTGTTCTTTTCTTATGTCTACCGGTTCCTGACCCGTTATCTGGGGGTTCGCCGGCAAATGTCCGGGGACGCCAAGACCATCGTGGCGCTAATAGGTGTTTATGATTTCACCTTCTCCATCTCGAGCCTCTTCATCAACATCTTTCTTTTCAGGAACCATGACGACCTAGCCATTCCCGCTTATTACAACCTCACTTCCTATGTCACCATCATGGTGGCCTTTTGGATCGGGGGGCATATCTCCCAGCGCTGGAGCCATTTGATCTCTTATCAACTGGGGCTTGGGTTCAACGCGCTGGTTTTTTTGACCGTCTTGATCTTGCGAGAGGACACCTTGCGGCATCCCTGCTTCTTGGGCGTTCTGGCTGGGCTCGGGATCGGTTTTTACTATCTTGGCCAGCATTCCTTGACCCTGGATATGACCGAAACGAAGGATAGGGACTATATCCTTTCGGTCTCCATGTTCCTGTCCTCGATCCTAAGGATATTAGGACCGGCTCTGGCGGGTTGGACCATCCGGTCATTCAGCACGGAGGCTTCCATTGGGAGCGGCTCTTCTTTGGGTTATTATCTGGTCTTCACGGTGGCCCTTTTCCTTTATTTAGCCCTTATATATAGAAGTCTGCGATTGAAGGTGGTGCCTCGTAAAGAAAGCTTCGATTTCTTCAAGGTCCTGACCTTCAATAACAACCGGGATTGGAACCGGCAAATGGGGATTCAATTCCTTCTAGGCCTTCGGAACGGGGTTTTTTGGTTCTTCATCAGCCTGCTGGTTTATCGGGTTTCCCACAACGAAGCGGTAGTGGGGGATTACGCCATGCTCTCCAACTTCCTAGCGGTGTTAACGGCTTACGGTCTTTCTCGAAAGGTGAGCGCGAAGAATCGAAATGCAGGCCTCTGGATGTCCTCCATCTTTATCTTTGGAGCCTGCGCGGCCTTGTCTTGGAAAGTGGGCTATCTGACCCTCCTGATCTACGCCCTTTTGAACATGGTGGGGGTGACTTGGTTCCAGGTGGTCTTTAGCGCGCTGGGGTTCGAGGTCGCGGAAAGGGCCCGGGAGTATAAAAAAAGGAAATTTGAATATTTAGCCATTAGGGAGCTCCCTCTTGCCGCGGGCCGCATATTGGGTTTGTCGCTTTTCATGGCATCCCAATCCTATTTTGGGGAAAGCGGTCTTCGGATGGGGATGCTGGCGTTAGGCGCGATTCAAATGAGTGTTTTCCTGTTCATGCCCAAGAGTCGGAAGGCGGAAAGCCTCGCCCGGTCGTTGAAAAAGGCGTAAACTGTGACCACTAAAGGAGCTTTTCTTTGATCTATGCCATCGGCGATATCCACGGTTGTTTGAAGGCCTTGAAGGATTTGATAGGCCAATTGCCCTTGAAGGACTCGGACGAAGTGGTCTTTTTAGGGGACTATATCGATCGGGGTCCGGACAGTAAGGGCGTGCTGGACTATGTGTGCGCGAACCAAAAGCCCAACTGGCATTTCCTCAGAGGGAACCACGAGCAGATGCTACTGGAGTGGCTGGGGACGCCCAATCCCCTGGCGGCGGCCAATTGGCTCCTGAACGGCGGACACCAAACCCTGCAGTCTTACGTTCCGAAGGAAAAATTGGATGAGGTCCGTGGGGAAGGGGCTCACATCCTGCTTCAATCCTATATCCCCCATACCCATGTGGAGTTCCTGAACGCCTTGCCGCTCACCCTCGACAGGCCCGAGGCCTTCTTTTGTCACGCGGGAATCAATTTGGACAGGCCACTTAATGCCCAGGACCCAGACGATCTTTTGTGGATACGCCGCAAGTTCATCCAGGATCCTCGCCCGACGCCCAAGCTCATCGTGCACGGCCACACGCCCATCCAAGAAGTGGATACCACGAAGGACCGTATCAACTTGGACACGGGTTGTGTATACGGGAATTATTTGACCGCGATGTCCTTGCCGGACAAGAAGATCTACCAGTCCAAACAATAGTCCTCGTTTTTTCTGTCATTTCGAGGAGCGGAGCCGATAGGCTTGTTTGCGACGTGGGAATCTGAGTTTAGGATTTTCGAGTCAAGGCAAACCTGAGATTGCTACGGCCCAAACTGCTCCGATTGGAGCTGGGCCTCGAAATGACAAACTTAAATCTTTTCGGATTTTCGGAAGGTTTTCTCGAATTTTTCAGAGGCTTTTCGGAGCGCCATTTCGGCGTGGATGCCCGACTTTTGGGCCGCTTGGGCGAAGGCCAAGAGGAACTCCCCGACCGCCTTCTCCTTCTGGCTTTTAGAACCTTTCAGCCCCTTCGTGAATCTCATCCAATTCTTTGCCAGTTCTTTTTCGAATTCCACTGTGCCCGTGGGTTTCGCGTTCTTTGAAGCCTTCTCGAACATCCGTTGGGCCCGGTGGAGGGCGGGAAGGGACTTGGGAAGGCCGTCCAGGACCGATTTGCGATGGGGCTTTTCTTCCTGTTTCAGTTCCTCCCAGCGTTTGAGGATACTGTCCATTTTCCGGCTGGATTTTCCGAAAACGTGGGGGTGGCGGCGTACCAATTTGTCCCCGATGGTCTTGGCCACGTCCTGCAGGTCAAATCTCTTTTTCTCCCGGGCTAATTGGGCGTGAAAAACCACTTGAAGCAAAAGGTCGCCCAGTTCTTCCCGCAGGTGTTCAGGGTCGCCGCTGTCGATGGCTTCCAATACCTCGTGGCTTTCTTCCAAAAGGTAGGGTTTGAGGCTCTTATGATTCTGCTTTTTGTCCCAGGGGCAACCGTTCTTGGAACGCAATTGGGACATGATGTTTTCAAGGCGTTTGACGTAATCCAAGGCTTGCCTCCAAGGTGGGTGGACTTTAACATGAAGCCGGAAGATTGCCAATCTCGTTGGCGAAGGAAACCATGCCCTTTCAAGCTTTCAAACAGATCCTTTTAAAAATTCCGGGCGCCAAACAGGCTCGAGCCCATTTGGTGAAGCAAGGTCACAGCGACAAGGAAGCCGACACGGGCGGCCTGGTCGTCGCGGTTGGCGTTGTGATCGTGACGGTCGTGATCTTCAACAGTTTCGTTTTTGGTGTCATCCGGACCTATTTCAACTCCCTCTGGGACCTTTGCTCGGAAAATCCCACCGAAGCCACTGCCGGAGCTATCTTCGGTTCCATCATCTTCTTAGGCATCCTTTTCCGTGTCCTGGGCAAAAGCTCCGAGAAAAAGAAGGAAACCGCGGATCAGCTCCGTCGTAAAAGGCACCAAATGGAGGAGAAAAAGGACTATCTCCGCAAGGGAGCTATGGGGAATTTCGAGGAGATCTTCCGGTTTTTCATGACGGACAAGTATCCTGAGATCGAGATCAAGCAGGTCCACGTGGTCAATATGACTCCTCGCATCGCTTTCCAAGTCAAACGGTTCAACACTGAATTGGGCGGGGACGTGAGCGGGAACTACCAGCTGTTCCGCGAGTCTCTTTTTGCCGACATCCTGCGAATTTTGGAAGTGACCTTTGGCTTAGCGGAGAGCATGCCGGCGGTCATCGTGGACGGCATGATGAATTTCATCAGTGGGAAGGCCAAATACTACGATGGCACCGTGGTCAGCGTGCGGGCCCAGCGAAATGTTTACGACCAACTGGATAAGGTCAAAACACCGCCCTTTAAACTGTTGACCTCCTTCGAGTTCCGCTACAACGACGGCATGGAAGTGAAGCCTGTTCCCGCCGAGGAAGATAAGAGCGCTCTGATATTGGAAAAGATCAAGGAGAACGCCCCGAAATTGGATATCCAATACGTCAAGGCGAAGACCAAGGTCGAGGATGGGTGGGAAAAACCGCCGGCGGTGGAGAGCCATATCCCCCTCCAAGAGACGACCCGGGGCAAGGAATTGAGTTCCATGCCGCTGGCTCAGTTCAAGGAAATGGTGACGGGGTTGCTGGTCAAAATGGGGTTCGATGTCAAAAAAGTGAAGTCGGTGCCTGGTGGCACTCTCCAAGTCCAAGCGGACTTTTCCCATCCGGTTCTAGGTGGCAATTACCTGGTCTTGGCTCGGCAGTTCCCTGAGACCGCTCCCGTTCATGCCGATCTAGTGCGGGAATTGGACGAGGTGACCCGGGAAGAGTCCTGCAAAAGGGGTATCTATATCGTGACCGCCCAATTCACCGAGGAAGCCAAGAACATCACCAAAAAACTGGCCGTGGACCTCGTGGATGGCAAGCTTTTGAACGAGCTTTTGGAAGCTCCCGCCTACGACAACCACTGGACCTTCCGGATCGTGGATGAGAAGGGGGTCGTGACCGATCTGAGCCGGATGTCCCTCCTGAACTTCGAGCAAGAAGTAGACCAATTCTTAAAAAGTGTGGGCTTCCGGGTTGAGAAACTCAGGCGCGTCCCTGGCGGTTCGGTCATCGCGGTAGTGACCCATCCCCATCCCATTGTTGGCGGCAAATTCGCCGTCATGGCCAAACAATTTCCCGAGGAAACCCGGATCCCCGCCGAGTTGGTCAGCGAATTCGCCCATGTCATGAAGGCGGAGTTTTGTCACCGGGGGTTATTGCTGGTGCCTTGCGGCTTGTCCATGGAGGCCATGGCGCTCGCCCGCTTCTCGGGAGTCGACCTGGTGGACCGGAACTTGTGGGAGAATTTAAGACGTCATCGATAGTCGTTAG
>CAZLND010000118.1:0-7990 GCA_964560635.1 uncultured bacterium
CCCCGCCGATGCCACGGGCATCGAGGGTTACTATTACCTGTTGGACCAAAGCAACAGTACCAAGGTGACCCAGGAAAACGGCACATTCACCGACGGACGGCGGCTCGAACTTTCCGACCTTCAAAGCGGCATCTGGTATTTCCACTTGGCCGCCAAGGACAAGGCGGGCAACATCAGTGAACAAGCCGCCCGCTACCGCTTGAAGATCGACGTTCAAAAGCCCGAGGCGCCGCATGTAGTCTCGCCCAGTCATCCGGACGGGGAGCGTTGGTATTCCTCCAATAAGGTGGAGTTCAAGCTGGCTTCCGCCCCCAAACTGGCCGGCATGGACGGCTTCTATTATCTTTACGACCAAAAGCCGGATAGCCTGGTCACCCCTGAGAATTCCCAACGCACCACCGAGCCTGACCTATCCTTGAAAGCCACCGAGACCGGGATTTGGTATCTGCATGTAGTGGCCAAGGACAAGGCCGGTAACATCTCGGCCCCGACCCATTTCCGCGTCCTTTTAGCCACCGGGGAATTGCCGCCGCCCGTGGTTGTCAGCTCCACCCATCCGCGCGAGGAAGAACCCACCAACCACCATGACCCGGTATTTTCTTGGGAAGACCGTCACGACGGCAGTTTCAAGATAGCCGGTTATGTCTACAAACTCAGCGCCAACGAGAAGGATATCCTTACCCCCGAGGACCAGTTCACC
Source organism: uncultured bacterium (assembly GCA_964560635.1). Lineage (GTDB taxonomy): Bacteria > Oederibacteriota > Muellerivitia > Muellerivitales > Muellerivitaceae > CAZLND01. The sequence goes on from CAZLND010000118.1 coordinate 701, forward strand.
ACCGAGAGATCGGCCCAGATCAAGGACGTGGGGGAAGGGACCTGGTATTTCCATGTGGCTGCCGTCGGCAAAAAAGGGAAACCAGGGCTACTCAGCGCCAAGCGCCGGGTGGTCATCCAGCGTCTCGGCAAAGTATCAGGGACTTTTCTTCGCAAGGATGGGGTTACCCCCATTCCGGGGACCAAGGTGGAAATGATGCGGGGGGACAAACCCGCCGCCGCGGCCATGACCGACGCCCAAGGCAAGTTCCGCTTTTCAGGGCTTCCGCAAGGGCGTTATGAGATCCGGTTGCACAGCGACCAATTCCCGGTCCTGCGGGTCAAGGACATCCCCGTGACACCTGAGGTGGAGATCGAGGACGCTGTTTTTACCGAGGACTTGGGAATATTCCCGACGTCCCCGGAGCCTGGGCCCATCCGTTTCTATTATTCCCTGAAAGAGGATTGCAACGTGACGTTGGAAGTGTTCGACGCGACTGGGGCTTTGGTGGAGAAGATCACGGATAAAAAAGAAGGCGGGGCTTACAACGTGACCCTTTGGGACGCCACGGGCAGGCCCGAAGGGGAGTATCTCTACAAGCTTTCGGCTAAAAGCATCACCAAGAACGCGATCTCGCGGTTCTCGGTGAAGAAATTCAAGATCTCAAAGTCCTCGAAAGAACGTACCCCCCAGCCAGTCTCTTAAAAAGGTCCCTAAAATAAAAAAGGCCGCCTAAAAAGGCGGCCTTTGTGCTTGAAAGATTATTACTTCAGGATCTCCAGAGTATTCGAGGATCCGCCGGCTTGTTGCTTCAACAGGTTGGTGACGGCCGGGTTGTTGTTCAGGTCGGCGAATTCGTTGCCGGTCTTGGCTTTGGCGGAAGAACTGCTGTCGCCAAAAAGCGAGAATCCCAACAACGCAACAGCGACAGCTCCGCCAGGACCGCTAGGAGAACTGGCCTGAGCCCCCACCGGGACCATTTGAACCAAAAAACCCAACGCCATCACGAGAGCGATCTTTTTCATTTCGAGCACCTTCCCCTTTTTGGATGGAAATCCGACGGAGGACATTATTGAGGAATTCAGGTCCTTTGACAACCCTTTGTTTGCTTGTATGATGGCCCGGTTTTTCCATCCTGACCTTCACGAAGGAGCGATTTTTCATGGTGCCCAGGCCTTTTATAACTCGGTTCTTTTTTTCCCTTTGGATCGGGGCCTTTTTCCCCCTTCCGACCGCCACCCTAGCGGAAACCAAAAAAACCGCAAAACCCCTTTCGGTCCAGGCCGTTCAGATCAATGTTCCCTTCGTGAAACAAGAGGAGCCGCGGGATTGTGGGATGGCCGTTTTGAAGATGACCATGGGGTTTTATGGCAAAAAACTGAGCCAGGCCCAGATCGACTGGGTAAAGGAAAATTCCAAGGCGGGCCAGGGAACGATGGCTGCCGAGCTGGTGACCGTTTTGAACCAGACGGACTTCGAAACCGCCCTTTTCCAGGGAACCTTGGACCAGGAAAGTACGGGGCTCTATCACCATCTGGATAAACATAGGCCTTTGATCGTTATGATCACCTCGAAGGACGGTAAGGACAGTCATTACGATGTCGTGACTGGGTACGATCCCGTTCGGTATTACATCCTCTTAGTAGACCCCGCCCTGGGGCCTTTGACCGTGGCCCGGAATGATTTTGAGGCCGCTTGGAAAAGGGCGAATAACTTCACATTGCTCGCCGTGCCCAAAAAACTCTTGGCACAGACCCCCACCCCGACGCCCATTTATTGAGATCTGGGTCTTAGGCTGTCCTTTCCTTCAAAGGGAACTTCTTTTTTTCCGAGGAATGGGAACGCCAACAAGCGCAATAACCCGAAGCTTTGGGCCGGTTGGAATTCCTTAAGGCCCAACTCCATCCTTTCCTGAGCGAGTCCCGCTTGGGGCAGGTAAGTCCTGAATAAACGATCCCAAAGAGAGGTCGAAAAACCGTAATTGGAATTGGATTCATCCCGGTTGGTGGAGTGATGGATACGGTGCATATCGGGGGTCACGAAGACCCAACGGAGGATCCGGTCAAGTGCGGGATGAACCCGGATATTGGCATGGGTCAGCAAGTCGGCGATGACGACCATGGAATCGAACAGGAATACCGCCAGGGGAGCGGGGCCTATCAATAAAACAAAAGGCTGTCGGACCAGAAAGGAAACCAAACTCTCGAAGGGGTGAAAGAGGAGCCCGCTAGTCGAATCCAGGTCCATTTCCAAATGGTGTACCCGGTGGAAACGCCAACCCCAAGGGACCTTGTGATAAAGGACATGGAAGGCGTACCCCATCAGGTCCAGGAGGAGCAGGGAGATGATGAGTTGGGCCCATGGAGAGAGTGGGAGGTGGTTCAACAGTCCCCAACCATTCTTCCAAGTGAAATAAGCCAGGTTGGTGATGACCACGGTCGCCAGGGATCGAAGGATAAGTTGATCGATGAGATAAATGGACAGATTGGAAACCCAACGCCTGAACCGGGAATGTTGGGGAAGACGGCGGGGTATGAGATATTCCAAGGTGGAAAGAAAGACCAAAACAAAAACGTAGCTTCCGTAGAGGATGAAGGTGAGATGGTTCGAGATGAATTGAAGCGTGGGATTGTTCAGCAATTTGGCACCGCGTTTTGAATATAGTGAGGTTGGTGTTGCGGGGAATCGAACCGCTTCGCTCAAGGGTGAAACTGGTTTTCCCCTGGTCCCCCTTACCCCCTAGCGCAAAGCGCCCGTAGGGGAAGTGCCCCCTACGTTACCCCACAAAGGATTGTTTTGGGAGAATTCCCGTTTTCCTTTTACCTTTCCCAGGTTCTCGCCCCTACCGATCTTGCCTCAAATAAAAAAGCCCCTGAACAGATTACTGTTCAGGGGCTTTTTGCGTTTAGGGCGGTCCCTACTGGTTAAAACATAGAACTTTTAGGATCTTGTTCTGGACCCGCGAATGGCCCACACAAGGCAAATCGATCAATTCAGATTTGTGGGATTCAAAAGTTCTTTTTCGTCCCTCAACCAATCTTTATCTTCCTGGTCCACCGTGGCCAAGAGGCACTCCTCGATCGTTTGATACGCCGAAGCCCTCATTTCTTCGTTTTTCCTGCATTCTTTTGCTAGGGCTTCTATTTGTACCAAGGGTAACTTCGTGTTTTCAGACCGAAAAGCCTCAAAGCGGAAGTCGCCCAACAATGCCAGGGCTAAACCAAAACCAGCGCGCGTTTCAACATTTTTTTCCATGGAAAGGATCGATGATAACACTGGGGTAATTTGGACGGCTTCTTCCGACAGCGCAGCCAACAGCAGAATGATCGGGAGACGCAGATCCTTGTTCTTTTCGTTCAAAAGACCAAGCACTGTTTTCACTCCCTGTCGAACCGCGTCATGGGCATTTTTCGCCCAAGTCGTTCCTTTTTCCACTTCATTGTTTTTTTTGGGTTTTTGTACTTGGTGATGTGAATTCCCATTGGCTATGGCGCCTAAAAGCCAAAGGACAGAGAACCGCTCAAAACAGGAAGGGTCTTCCAAAATTTCATAGAGAAAAGGCACGGCGAGGGCTGTCGCCTCATAAACCATTCCGTGGTGCCAGATGTTGCCGAAGAGCTCATGTATCGCTGTGCTTTGGACTTTCCTGTCCTTTGAAAGCAAATCCCTTAGGAGCTTCGGAATATCGGCTGCGGGTCCGTTACAATGCCGGGCGCCTTCCCAGTCGATTTTATTTAAGCCTTCTAACATTGAAAACACCTTTGATCAATACTTCGGGATGTATGTTGAACATTTTGGAAATGCGGAAAAAAGTTTTCAAGGAATGGGGACGGCCGGATTCGAGCTGTTGATAGTGGCGCACGGAGAATCCGTGCCCAAGAACATCCTCTTGGACCATTTTGCGTTCAAGGCGAACCTTGCGGTAACGCGCGCCTAATTTCCCGAATGCGATCGTATACTCCACTTCGCCCCCTAATACTTCATGAGAATGGCAGGGTTGGAGATAAACCGCCACGAGCAATAGAGCGCAGGGAGGTCATTGAAAGGACCTTCCCAGTTGTTCCCAAAAACGAAAATAAAATGGTTGGTTTTGAGGTTCTTGATCTAGTGAACAAAATGGCGGGGTTGACGGGGCTCGAACCCGCGACCTCCTGCGTGACAGGCAGGCGCTCTAACCAAGCTGAGCTACAACCCCTTGCAGGAGACGGAAAAGCAGGAAGGAAAGTCCTTCGCTTTGTCACGGGCCCTAAAAGGGCCTCCCCCTTAGGGAAGCGAAACGAGGCGTTATAGTAACGAGGGGGCCTGGTTTAGTCAAGCGATCCGCCGTTATGCGAAAAAACTCCCCCAAATGGCCCGGTCGTTTAAAATAGGTCATCCGCTAAAGGTTTTTTCGAGAACCCGAGCCGTATGTTTTGACAGAATTCCATCTAATGAAGGCGATCTCTTCATGTCCAAGAATCCAATATTGAGGGTCTGCATCCTTCTGCCTCTGCTCCTTGCCGTCGGACCCCTGTTCGCCGGACAGGACCCCCTTCGCCGATCCGTCGTCAAGATATTCACCGCCGCCCAGCGGCCCAACTATTACGAGCCCTGGCGCGTGGGAACGGAAGAGAACGTCAGCGGGAGCGGTTGTATCCTGCCGGGGCACCTCATCCTCACCAACGCCCATGTGGTCTCGGACCAGATCTTCATCCAGGTCCTCAAGGATGGGGACACTCAGAAATACACCGCCAAAGAAGTGGCGGTGGCCCATGATTGCGACCTAGCCATCCTCAAGGTGGAAGACGCCAATTTCTTCAAGGGCACCAAACCCGTCACCTTCGGGGAACTGCCGATCCAAGGAGAGGAAGTCCGGGTCTATGGTTATCCCATTGGCGGGGACGTGCTTTCCACGACCAAGGGCGTGGTTTCCCGCATCGAGGTGGTGCCCTACAGTCATTCGCTCCGGCACCTTTTGGGCGTGCAAACGGACGCCGCCATCAATCCCGGTAACAGCGGCGGGCCGGTCTTCAACGTTAAAAAGAAAAAGATGGTCGGGGTGGCTTTCCAGGGTTACAACGCCTCCGTCGCCCAGAACACCGGGTTCTTCATTCCCGCTCTTTTTGTTAAAAGGCTCCTGAAAGAAGTGAAGAGCGGCGGTTACACCGGCATTCCTTTCTTGGGAATCTACGCTCAAACGATGGAGAACCAGGCCATGAGGGACCTCCTCGGGCTGACCCGCCGCCAAACCGGATTGCTGGTCAACAAGGTCGTTTACGGTTCCTCGGCTTGGGACCAGGTCAAAGAGAACGATGTGCTCCTTTCCATCGACGGCTATCCCATTGGCAATGACGGCACCATCCCATTGGGGAGATCGGAAAGGCTGAATTTCCAATATCCCATTTGTCTTCACCATATCGGCGACAAGATGAAGCTGAAGGTCCTTCGGGGAAAGAAGGTCCTGAACTTGCAGGTAACCCTGAAAAAGGACACCCGGCTTGTTCCCTTGCCCCGCTACGACCGCAAGCCCTCTTATTTCATCTTCGCCGGGGTCATCTTCAGCGAGCTGGATACCAATTACCTTTCCACCTTCAAGGACGCGGACCCTCAGTTGGAAGCCCTTTACTTTTCCGGGCTTCCCTCGCCGGAACGCAAAAGGGTGGTCATGATCAACCACATCATTTCCCATGAGATCACCAAAGGTTATGGGCCCGATTACGCCAACCTGATCGTCACGAAGGTGAATGGGGTCCCCATCGCCGAACTCAAGGACGTCATCAAGGCAGTGCAAAAACCCGTGGAAGGCCGCCATGTCATCGAGATCGACCGGGTCAAGGAAGTGGGTACCCTCATCGTCCTGAAGGCCGAAGGCGCCGCCCAAGCCACTACCGATATCCTCAAGCAGAACAATATCCCTTCAGACCGGTCGCCGGACCTGAAAGAGGGGAAGCCATGAATCCTTCCCGGAAACTGATCAGCCTTTTGTTCTTGGTGGCCTTGTTCCTTTCGGCCTGCCATCCGCACGCCAAGGACACGAAAAAGTCGGTGGTGAAGGTCTTCACGACGATCCAGAACGTGGACTTTTACGAACCCTGGAAGCCCGGTTCCACCGCCAACCTAGAAGGTTGCGGCACGATCCTCCCTGAGGGGCGAATCCTCACCAACGCTCATTTAGCCAATAAGGCCACTTACATCGAGGTCCAGAAATTCGGAGAGACCAAACGCTATGTCGCCAAGGTGGACAAGGTAGGGAACAACCTGGACCTGGCGCTCCTGACCGTGGACGACAAGGAATTCTCCAAGGACACCGTTCCCGTGGAATTCGGGGACCTGCCGGCGCCGGGGGACAAGATCAGTCTCCAGGGCGGCGACGAACTTTCCGTTAAGGATGACACGGTGGCGGGACTGGATATGGCATGGGTCTGGGAAGGGGCCACTTACGAGCCGGTCCTTATGACCGGGTCAGACATCGACATCAAGATCAACGGCTGTCCCGTTTTCAACAAGGACAAGAAATTCGTGGGCATCCCCCTTTCTACCTGGCACAAGCAGGAAAAAAGCGGTTCGGTCCTTCCCATCACGGTCGTGAAGAACTTCCTTCGGGCCGTGGAAGGGGGCCATGATTACATCGGTGAGGCTGACCCAGGGATCTATACCCAAGAGCTCAAGAGCCCCGCTTTGCGGGATTATTACCACCTGCCCGCCGATAAGACGGGGGTTGTGGTCACCCGAGTCCAATATGGCGCTTGTACCGAGGGGTTGCTGAAGGAAGGGGACGTGCTCTCCGCCATCGACGGGCATGTGATCGACAATGAGGGTTATACCCAATTGGACAAGAACCAGCGGGTGGAGGCGGATTACCTTTTGTCCCTTTATCTGCCGGGCGAAACCACGACCTTCGAACTCTTCCGTGGCGGACAATCCTTGAAGGTGAAGATCCCGTTGAAGACCGTGCCCCGTTTGGTGGATTACCGCGCGGATAACCGGCATCCCACCTATTTCATGGTGGCTGGCTTCGTTTTCGTGCCCCTGACCTACAACTACCTGCAGGGCATGGATTGGAAAAGCCTCAAGCCCGAATTGAAGGACCTCTATAACCACGGTCAGATCACGCCCGAACGCAAGGAGGTGGTCTTGTTAAGCCACGTCCTGCCCCACGACATCAACGTGGGTTACCACTATTTCACCAATGTCGTCATCGATAAGGTGAACGGGAAGAAGATATCGGGCATCAAGGACTTGGTGGCCGCCTTCGCCAGCCCCGTGGATGGAAGGGACGTCATTGAGTTCGAGGACCATGCTTGGGACGGTTCGATGATGGTCATCGACGCC
>CAZLND010000119.1:0-7879 GCA_964560635.1 uncultured bacterium
CGGTTGGGATCGATTGGCCAAGGACGAGGAAGAGTCCGTATTCACCGAGGCTGTCTCCCCATATCCGGGAACGCCCTTTCAAGGCTCCCCGTGACAGGTCCTCAACAGCCACCCTTATTGGATTACGTCGCCGGGGGAAAAAGGTTTCAGGGTGGAGGATTTGGTGGGTGGAAGTAGGCGGATGCTCGAATAGATACTTCATTCCCTGCCAGCCATAGACCTCGACGTACTTTTGTAGAAAAGCGGTCCCATAGACGTAAGGAAAGTCCGCCACATCGGGCAAGACCGTCTTGCGCCCAAAAGCCCTTTGGCCGCTCTCATCAAGCTTGTTGGACAAGCGGGTGACATCGGCAATATTGGCCAATTGGGTGAAATCCTTCCCCTTATCCCTCAAGGTATAGTTCAAGGCGATGGCCACTGCCTGCCCTTCCATCACGCTGTCGTGTGCGAACTGGTAATCCATGGAGGCGTCCCTCTCCTGGTTCACATAGACCCGCAGGTCAAAATATTGGTCTTGGAGGGCGTGGGTCAATTCGTGGGCAAGGACTGTCGCTTGAAGGTCATCCCCCACCCAATCGGCCAGGTAAAGTGTCTTGGCCTCGGGATCGTAAAGGCCTTGGACATTTTTGAGCATGGAAGCTTGGGTGGACTCCACTAGGTCGGTGCCGGGGGCCAGGAATCCAAAAAAGACATAGGCCTTTTCCAATGCGGCTTTTTTCTCGGGGGGATATTGCTGTTGGAGGAGGTCCAGGAAATATCGACTGAAGAAATCCCGGCTTTTCAGCTCTTTCTTGACGGGAGTTTTGGGAGGCAACCCTGCTAGGCGGGAAACTTCTTTTAAGACTTCATCAGCTTGGTCCAAAACCGCGCTCGAGGAACTATCAACAGGGGTCGGGGTTAGCTCTTCCTGTCCCCAAACAAGACCGATCGACCCGAAAGCCAGCAGGGCAAAGCCCCCCAAGACCATCCATCGATTTTTCACGCTTTAGCCTTCATGGCCACCTTAAGCTTAAGACCATCTTTACTTGGTGGTTTTTTTTTCGGGGGTCGGCCAGGGGATCAGCTGTTCATCCGGGAGCAGATGGGCCATTAACTTCGCGAAAAAAACGGCTCCATCGGGATTAAAATGACCCGTGCCGTGTGTCGGAAAATACGCAACACCCAGGGTATTCAGGTAAGGGTCCACGTCAAAGCAAGGGATGTTCAATTTATGGGCTAGGTCTCCATAAAACTTGGGTTTGTAATCGGGATTCGGCAAGCCTTCATAGCCAACGAGGATCAAAAGTTTCACGGGTTGGCCACTGGACGTCCGCATGTTCGAAAGTTTGCGATGGAGCACTTCCCAGGGTTTTTCCCAAAATTCCTGTAACATTCCTTGTATTTTCGGATCCTTATAATCGAAGGAAAATTCAAGATTGTGCCCATTGACCTTCACCCAATTGTGCCCTTTGCAATAATCATAGAATCTCCGCGGCAAACCATCGGGGATCCTCTCTAGCGGAGGTTTAACGGCATATTCCGGGTCCGGCGGGGACTGCGGAACACCGTCGGCATTCAAGTTGAATTGGAAGTAATATTGCCAGGCTTCCCCGTCAAGCTTCGGGCTGAAAATGATCACCTGGTCAACATCGAGTTTCTTGACCTTAGCGGGCACATCCGTGGTCGGCCAAAAGATGAGGTCCCCATGATGACCGACATTGATCAGCTCGTAATTCAAGGGATTATCATCCATGGCGGCACGGAGATTGAGCTCTCGTTCCATCTGGGGAGCGACAGATAAGCAATAGGGTGGGATGCCCCCGGCCAAGGGATTTCGATCGGTCGGAAAAAGGTAACCATCGGTGTCCGCTACCCGGCAGTCCCCGCACAACATGATCCGGAAGGTATTTTTGGGTTTTTCGGTCGGATATTCGCCGCTCAACATCTTAGCGCCGGTATTGCCCGGTTCCCACTGCCGGAACGAAACGATGCTGTTCCAGTTGGGCAAGGAATAAAAAAACTTCCGTTTGACCAAAGGATCCGGGACCAATCCCATCCAGGGACTGTTGGACAACATCTCGAACGGAATTTTGGCTGACAACGAGTCACCCCAACCATTGCTGAAGCTAAGGACGCCGCCTTCCAAGGAGCCATCCTTCCGGTTCAATGGGAACACCTCGACCGGATACCCGGTCTTTTTCAAAAGGGCATAAAGCTGATTGTCGGAGGTGGAAATCGAAAGAATTTTATCCACGCAGTTTGCAATGGTCTTCAATTTTGTCACCGCGTTATTTTTCAAATCCATTGAAAAAACAGACGCAAAGTCCCTGTCGGTCACGTAGATCCTATCTTCCTGGATCCATAGAGCCGACGGATGCGGGAGTTGAACATTGTCTTTCAGGAGCGCCGTCATTTGGCCGGTCCCCAAATTCAACATATTTAAGACCCCTGTTTCGGGTTGGGTGAACAGGATCGAATGAGTCGCGGAAAGGTAGGCCATATCCTTGATCCCGTACAACGGGACCGGGGTCGGCAGGGTTTTCGGGTCCGGGGTATCGGTCCCATCCAGGTGGACCGGACCACCCCGGTAGGTCGTCACAACCCCATTTTTCAGGTCCACAAAACGAAGGCTTCCATTAGCAAAATCATTGACCGCCAAATGATCGCCCGGCAGATAAAGAACCCCTCGGGGCTCGCGGAATTGGGCTTGGGTCACCGGGCCGTCCAGGCCCCCCGGCGAACCCTGACCGGCGACGGTGCCAACCTCATTGTTCTGGTCGAGGTGAATGACGCGGATGAGGTTGTTGAGGGAATCGGCGACGAAAAGCCGGGTTCCATCCTCGCTCACCGACAAACCCAAGGGCTGGTCAAAACGGGCCGTGTTAAAACTCCCATTCTGGAAGCCTGGGTTGAATTGGTTCCCCGCGACTTGGGCAAAAGGCGAATACAAGGGACGAACGGCCCGTGCCGTTTGAAACCCCAGCAAGCTCAAGATCGCCAATAAAAACAGGACCTTGTTGGTTTTTGAGATTTTCATAGCACCCTTTCTACGGGACGCCTTGTCCACGACCACTCTGTCACGCTACGGTTCGTGGCGCTCCCCTTCATGGATAATCAGAAAACTTAGTCCTGATGAACCCGAACAAGTTTTAAAAGACCGGCAGAGAAGCATGTTGGATCGCCCGGTAACCCGCCTCGACCAGCTCCACGGCTCGCAGGCCGTCTTCCCCCGAAACCCAAGGGGTTTTTCCGTGTTTCACACATTGCACGAAATGCTCATAGATGGAGGGGGAAAAGCTGTCCTTATCCAGGGGCGGATAGGTCTTTCCCTCTTGGGCACGATATTCCAAGGTGATGGGGTCACCTTTAGCGAGATTGATAGCAAGAGTCCCTTTCGACCCAAAAAAATGGAACCGATTTTGATAAACAGTATCTGCCCATCCCACCGTGACCGACCCTACCGCACCCTTGCGGAATCGGAGCAGGCAAGAAGCGTGGATCTCCGCTTGCGCGGGTGGCATTCCCTTGCGGATAGGGGCGCCTTTGCCGCTGGCCGAAACCGCTCCCACCACCACCGGACGGTCTTCTAACAAGTAACAAAGGGTGTCGAACACATGGGGGCCCAAGTCCATCAGTGCGCCACCACCCGCCTTCTTTTTATCGAAGAACCAGTTGGCTTTGGAGCTCCAGGCTTGCGGCCCCCGGTGGGTCAGGGACGCCTTGAAGGCCAGGATGTCCCCGACGATGTTCTTTCTTAAGAGCTTGGCGGCGGTGCGAACGGCGGGGTCGAACCGCATATTGTGATGGACCATCAAGATTCGCTTATACTTCGCGGCAGCCTTGATGAGGCTTTCAGCCTCTTTGGAGTTCACCGCGATGGGCTTCTCCACTAGGACATGCTTGCCTTCCTGTAGGGCCTTCAGGGCTATCTCGGCATGGGTGAAATTGGGAGTACAAATGGAAACCGCGTCCACATGGTCGGATTCCAGCATCTTTTTCCAGTCCTTATAGATGTAAGGGATCCCATATTGGGCGGCCACGGTCTTGGCGTGGGCTTCCCGTTGGGAATGGACGGCGGTGAGCTGGCAACCCTCGGCCTTGTTGTAGCCGGGGATATGGGCCTTGAGCGCGATCTGGCCCAAGCCGATGACGCCGATTCGAACATCAGGAGAAGGTTTCATGGCTGGTCATTATAACGGAATTTTCGATAAGCCTTCAGGAAACCGCCATGCCCTTTTCCAAGACCTCTTCGGTCACGCCCCTCTTCTTCATGACCACGTGGAGCTGATGCCTAAGGATGGGCATGCGTTTGGCCAGGTCCCGAAGTTCTTTGGAGGAGATGACCAAGGCCGTGACGTCGGTCAAGGCCGTGGCGCTGGCGTTGCGCTTGTCGGCGTAACCCATGGCCACATTCTCTCCGAAGAAATCGCCCGCCTTCATCTCGGTCGCGAAGGAGACCTTGCCATGGTCGTTCTTGCGGGATATCTCGACCCGGCCCGAGGAGACGATATAAAAGTCCTCGGTCTTGCCCCCCTGCCGGACAATGATCTCGTCCTTCTTGAAGCTCAGACTTTTGGCCAAAAGGGAGATCTCGTGCTTGGCCGTCGGGTCCAAGTTGCGGAAGATTTCGACATTCGAGATCAGGGGTCTGCGTTTCCAAAGACTGGAGAAGCTTTCCTTGAGATCGTTGTTCTCGACGAATTCCAAGAATAGGTCGCCCGCCAGTTTGAGCAGGACCACCGGGGTACGGGTGATGACCGTGGCGTTGGTCCGGGACTTGTTGATGATGGACATCTCCCCGAAAAAGTCGCCGCTCTCGAGGGTGGCCAACAGGGTCTCTTTCTTGTTCTCAGGATCCAGCACGTCCAGCGTGCCCGAAAGGATGAAGTAGAAGGAATCGCCTTCCTTCCCTTTCTGGACCACCTCGCTATGGGCCGGGAATTCCACGACTTGCCCCTGTGAAAATAGGATGTTGAGCCAGCAGGGGTCCTTCACCTCGAAGAGTTTCAAGGTTTGGATCATGCCCGTATAGACCGATTGGTAAAAGACCCTTTCCTTCAAATAGGTCTTTCCCCATCCCGGTTTGGCCACCTGGTATTTCTCGGTGTTCACCTTGGAGGGGTTCACGTGATAGAAAAGGAACTCAACATTGGGGTATTGGAGATTGACCTTGTCCCAATCCGCCGCTTCCCCGTGGATCATCCCGCCGCCCGCGTCGATCATGGCCAGGCACTCGTCCCCCCGCACCAGGTTCTTCATGCGGTCGCAATGCTCTTGGGTGATGGCGCCCGATTGGACCAATTGGTCCATGCCCTTGTAGTGGTCCAAGTCGCTGGAATGCAGGATGGTGTGAGGTTTCCCGTGCTCGTCATTGACCGTCACCCGGAACCCCACCGTCGGGATGGAATGAACGGTATAGAAGAACTCCCAAGTGGCCCCGTACATGTGATAGGTCTTGCCGGGGATGACCTCGACGAACTTCATCATGAGCTTCACCATCTCGGGCGACTCCCCGATGATGTTGGCCACTTTCAGGACCGTGCACTCGTAGATCTCCCTCGTGGAAATGAGGGTGAAGGAATGCTCCGAAAGCATCAGCTCGCTTAAGGCGCAATGGTCGTCATGAACGTGGGTCTGGATGATGGCGGTCAAGCGGTCCTTGGCCACGCCCACTTGTCTCAAGTACTTGCCGATGCCAGCCGGCGAATCAATAAGGAACCCGTTCCCATTGACCCACAAAAGCATGCCGGTCGTGGGCCCCTCGGGGTCGAAACCCGAATAACAACCCAACACCTTGGCCCGCAGCACCTCAGGCTTCTCGACGGTTCCGGTCAAGTCCACAAGGGGCGGAAGCTGTTCACCCTCGAAATTCAGGTCCAAGGTTTGGGTTTGGCCCTTGGCCAGGATTTCGTAGCGGTTACCCCCCAGACGCTTGATCCAATGGTCCTTGGAGTCGGCGAAGATGGGGACCACCACTTCCCCTTCCTCTTCGGGAAGATGCACGAACTCGAACAGGTCCTCGACCTGCTGAACATCCTTACCTTTTTTGATGGCCATGCCTTCGGCCATGTTGACGAGCATGTCGGAGCGGTTCTTGCTCAAGCCCCATTTTTTGTACTCAACCCGAGTGGGGCCTAGGAGGGTGATGCGGAGGATCTCGTAAAGCCTTCGGCACATATCGGGGGTGCCCAGGACGCGGAACTTCTCGCCCCTCTGGTAACCCTGTTCCACGAAAAGGAACCAATAACCCAGGAACTCGAAAGCCATTTGGGAAATACCGTTCTTATGGGCCAGGTCCGGCAAGATGCCGACATGGGGGATCTTCTTTTTTTGTTTGAGAAGGGTTTTGAGGATCTCCGGGGGACTGCCCAGCAGGGCGCTGGTCGTGGGACCTTCCAGATGATAACAACCGGGGGCGACGGAAGAGATATGCATTCGTTCTCCTTGCTTTTCCTTACTAAGCCGCCAGGGGCGGGGTTCAGGAAGCTTTAGGCGATGCCGGTGTACAAAGAGGGCTTACTGGGATTTCAGCCATTTCTTACCAACGATCACTTGTCGAACAATATAAAAGAAGGTTCTGGGAGGGTCAACATTTAAGGGAAAAGGCGGGAATTCCCTTTCTGAAAGCGAATGGAAGAGGGTTCCAAAACCAGCCCGCTGTGGCCGGATCAAAAGGACCCACCATTTCTGGGGCCAACGGATGCCTAAAATTTTGTGGGTTTAATTCCGACCGCTGATAGTGTCCCTATCAACGCCTTCATCGTAAGGTTCCGGTTCGGCGCTTGCCGGGAGACCTTCCACATTCTTGAGTTTTTGCTCGATGGTGCGGGTCTTCTTGGCCGCGTCGTCGATGGTGTTGCTGGCCTCGCGCAGTTTCTTCTGGGTCTTATCCAGGATATCGGCGAAAACGCCAAACTCCTTTTTGACCGCTCCCAAGAGGTTCCAAACCTCGCTCGACCTCTTCTCGATGACCAAGGTCCGGAAACCGATCTGCAGGCTGTTCAAGATGGCCGCCAAGGTGGTGGGCCCGGTAATGACGATGCGATGTTCGCGTTGGAGATTGTCCAAAAGTCCCGGCACCCGCAGGACTTCGGCATAGAGCCCCTCGGTCGGAAGATAAAGGATGCCGAAGTCGGTGGTGTTCGGCGGGTCGAGATATTTTTCCTTGATGTTCTTGGCTTCCAATTTGATGCGGGTGATAAGCCCCTTGGTGGCTTCTTCTACGACTGGGGTATCACCCTTTTCCAAGGCCTCGTTCAACCGCTGGTAATCTTCCTGCGGGAATTTCGCATCGATGGGAAGCCACACCGGCGTCCCGTCCGCGGCCCGACCGGGAAGCTTGATGGCGAACTCCACCCGGTCCTTACTGCCTTCCTTGGTGGCGACATTCCGCTCGAATTGATCAGGGGTGAGTATCTGCTCGAGCAAAGCCGCTAATTGGAATTCTCCCCAGGTTCCCCGGGTCTTCACATTGGAAAGAGCCCGTTGAAGGGCGTCCACGCCGTTGGCCAGGGTCCGCATTTCCCCTAAACCCTGGTGGACCTGTTCCAATCGTTCACTGACCAGCTTGAAAGAATCGTTGAGACGCTTCTCCAGTGTGCTTTGAAGCCTCTCGTCCACCGTCAGGCGTATCTGCTCTAGCTTTTGCGCGTTGTCTTCCTGCAAAAGCCGCAGTTGTTTCTCCAGGGTCTCCCGCATCTTTTCCAAGGTTTGTTGGTTGGTCTGAGCCAGGGAGGATATCTGCCGGCTCAATTCCTCCCGGGAGGCCCTTTCGTTGGCGGTGGATTCCCCGCGGTTGCGGGCGATCTCGTCCTTCAGCACCCCTTCCAGGCGCTCCTGGGATTTGGAGAAGCCCTCCAAACGATTTACCAGGACCGGGGCCGCTCCCTGTCCACCACGC
>CAZLND010000120.1:0-7855 GCA_964560635.1 uncultured bacterium
GGAGTTATCGCGCCATGGTAAGCAAAGGCGCCTATGGAGCGAAGGTGGAACGCCACGATCCCTGGATCAAACCCATGGACTCTCTGGTTCTTTGTTACCAGCTGGTCCTGAGCGGGATGATCCTGGCAGGGAACCTGGATACAGACCTGAAGCTTCGGCTTTTGTCCTACCACGCTCTCATTTTCCTGGCGGTCCTAGTCGTGCTTTGGAACGTTCGCAATATCCACTTTCCCCTCTTCCAATTGTTCCGAGAAGGTTACCCCATGGTCGTCATGCTCTTTTTCTACAAAGAGATCGGCCTTTTAGTGCATATGTATTTCGATTGGACCCTGGATGATTGGCTCTTGAGCGTGGATTCGGAAATGGGGCGCATCGGGTTGTCCATCTGGAATTTCCAGCAGTTCTACCCCCCGGCCCGCCTTTTGAACGAGTTCTTCAGCATCGGTTATAGTTTTTATTTCTTCCTGATGCCCATCGCAGCACTGACCCTCTATTTCCGCGCGCCCCTGGCGAAATTCCGAACCTACATCTTCTCCGTCAGCTTCACCTATTACCTCCATTACATCCTGTTCATCCTTCTGCCCGCCGCCAGCCCCCGGTTCTTCATGCCGGGCTTGAGGCAGTCGCTGGAGGGCTATTGGGTGGCCGATCTGCTCCAAAGCGCGGTCGAAAAAAATGCATTCGCGGGCGGCTCTTTCCCCAGTTCGCATATCGCGGCGGCCATCATTTGCTTCATGGCCTATCCCTATCTGGGAAAGGCGCGTTTTCCGGTACTTTTTTTGACGGCGGCCATGTTCGCGGGGACCATCTACGGGCGATATCATTATTTCGTTGATGTGCTGGCGGGTTTCGCTGTAGGCTTTTGCTGTTACTTTCTGGCGCCTTGGCTTGAGAAAAAATGGCCTTTTGTTTTTGACGAGGAAGGAATGGTCCGTGAGCGAACAAGACAAGCATTTAACCGAGGCTGAGAAGCAGATCCGCCGCCTGGAGTCCCTTCGGCAAGGTCGGGAGCAGACCTCCCGGGATTCGGTCGAAAAAGCTTATTTCCCCCCGAAAAGCCAAGCCGCCAAAATGGAAGAAAAACTGCGGGCCATGCGAAGTCAGGCCGAACGTCCTCTTGGGGCCAAACGCCGCGCGAAGATCGAGGGGAAGCAAAAAAGCTCCAAGCTCACCTTCGTTCAGATCAAGGTCCTGGAACAGCTTATGTCCGCGGACAAGCGCCTGCGGGGAAGCGTCATCACCCGTATCGCCTTGAATCGGCTTTTGGGGCTGGAAAACACCCCCGAAGAGACCGATTTGGAAGCCCGGTTGAGCGAAATACTTCGGCAATATAAAAACAACCGATAAAATTAACTGCTGTCATTGCGAGCCCCAGCGCCGATAGGCGTGATTCGGGGCGTGGCAATCTCAGGTTGTGGTAGTGTATTCTTCCCAATGTAGTTAACCGAAATTATCGAAGGTTATCGATGAAGCTCCTGGTCAATGGCGAAATCAAGGAATTCCCCGAAAGTCTCTCTTTGGAAGAATTGATCTCCAAGTTGGGCGTTCGCAAGGAAACGGTCGTTGCTGAAGTGAATCGAACCATCATCCAGAATGAAAAAAGAGCGGCCTTGAAACTGGCCGATGGCGACCAAGTGGAACTCATTCAATTTGTCGGAGGCGGCTGAAGTTTTTTATCCGTCATTGCGAACCTCGAATTTTGAGGTGAAGCAACCCTAGTTGATGGGTGGTTTTGACTTTTTCTGGATGTTTAAAAAACTGAGGTTGCTTCGTCATTTACGACCGCCTAGTCGGCGGTCATTCCTCGCAATGACCGCAATTTAGATCTTGGAGATCAATGATGCCAACCCTGGAACAAGTGAAGTCGGAAGACACCTACCAGATCAATGGGAAGACTTTCACTTCCCGTCTCCTAGTCGGGACGGGGAAGTACGCTTCTAACGAACTGATGGGCCAATGCCTGGAAGCTTCTGGGACCCAGATTGTCACGGTCGCCCTGCGGCGCGTGAACCTGGAGAACAAGGGCGAAAAGACCCTGTTGGATTTCATCGACCCCAAGAAGTACACCCTTTTACCCAATACGGCCGGTTGTTACAGCGCCGAAGAAGCCATTCGGGTAGCCCATTTAGCCCGTGCCACGGGGATATCCGACTTCGTGAAGTTGGAAGTGTTGTTCGACGAGAAGACCCTTTTGCCCGACCCCATCGCCACATTAGAAGCCACTAAGACCCTCGTGAAAGAGGGTTTTACGGTCATGACCTATACTTCGGACGATCCAGTGATGGCCCAGAAGCTGGAACAAGCGGGAGCCCATGCGGTCATGCCGGCGGGTTCGCCTATCGGCTCGGGGCAGGGTGTTTTGAATCCCAACAATATCCGTATCATCCTAGAAAAGCTGAAGTGTCCTGTTCTCATTGACGCGGGCGTGGGTTCGGCTTCGGACGTGGCCGTGGCCATGGAACTCGGTGTGGTGGCGGTGCTCCTGAACACCGCCATCGCCCACGCGAAAGACCCCCTCAAGATGGCCCATGCCATGAGGCACGCCACCGAGGCTGGCCGCTTGTCTTACCTAGCGGGTCGCATCCCCAAGAAGCTTTACGCCCAGGCCTCCACGCCCCTAAAAGATTTCTAATTGTTGTCATTGCGAGGAGTGTTCACCGAATAGGTGAACGGTTAAGACGAAGCAACCTCAGTTCGAGAAACCCGACCAAAATATGAATTCAATAAAACTCCAGCTTTCAAAGTCCCGCTTGTATCTCGTCACGGATCAAGAGCTTTCCAAGAATCGTGACACGGTCGCTACTGTTGAGGAAGCCCTCGCCGGGGGAGTGGACATCGTTCAACTTCGGGAATACTCCCTGACCGACGCCCAACTCACCGAAATGGCCAAGACCGTCCGGAGGATGACCTCTCAAAGCGACATTCTTTTCATCGTGAACAACCGGCCTGACATCGCGAAACTTTCGGACGCCGACGGGGTCCATTTGGGCCAGGATGACATGCCGGTCCAAGAAGCGCGGAAAATATTGGGGGAAGGGAAGCTTATCGGGGTCTCGACCCATAGTCTCGAGCAGGCCCGAAAGGCCGTGGCGGACGGGGCCGACTATATCGGCGTGGGACCGGTTTATCCAACCCAGACGAAAAAGAACGTGGTGGCGCCGGTGACCTTGTCCTACGTGAAGGAAGCCGTCGCGGCGGCGTTGCCTATCCCCTTTTTCGCCATCGGGGGTATCAAGCTCCATAATGCCGAAGAAGTGCTCCAGGCGGGCGCCCGGCGGCTGGCGGTGGTGACCGGGATCGTGGGGGCGCTCAAGGTCGCCAAGGTCACGGCGGAATTCAAAGAGCTTATCCTCAAGTATCCCCTCTAAAAGAACCATTCGAATAATAAAAAAAAGGTCATTGCGAGGAGTAACCGCCGAATAGGCGGTTGATCACGACGAAGCAACCCCAGTATTAAAACCCTAATGTATCCCCCCTTGAGTAAAGCCAGCCCTTAATCGTATAATTTAAAAGTCTTTAACTGAGCTTGCCACGTCGCAAATCGCGCCGATTGGCGCTGCTCCTCGCAATGACAGCAATTTGAAAGGTTTTAGTTCATGCTTCGCCCTATCGTCCTTTATCCCGACCCGATCCTAAAAACCAAGAGCAAACCCGTCACCCGGTTCACCCCGGAATTGCGTGATTTGGCGTTGGATATGACCGAGACCATGCGGGATGCCGCCGGTGTCGGCCTAGCCGCCATCCAGATAGGCGAGTCTATCCGCATGATGGTGATGGACGTCCATTACGATCAAGAGGACAAGGGTGAGGCCCTGGCCATGTTCAACCCGGAGATCCTGGACGCAAACGGGTCCGAAACCACCGAAGAAGGCTGTCTTTCCATCCCCGATGTGCGGGAAGAAGTGGAACGGGCTTTTAAGGTCAAAGTGAAATACCAGGACCTGGATGGCAAGGAACAAACCGGTGAATATGAGGGTCTTTTGGCCCGCTGTGTCCTGCACGAGATCGACCACATGAACGGCCAGCTTTTCATCCAAAAAGTCCCGGCCGTGAAGCGTTTGTTCCTCAAAAAGCAACTCGACCAACTGAAGAAGAATTTCAAAGAAACCGTACGGCTATAAACTTCAATTATGAATTCTTAATGTTTAATTCTAAATTCCGGAAGATTTTCGCTTCGCGGAAATCAACATTCATTCAAAATTCAAAATTTAAAATTCAAAATTGGAATGAGCGATGAGCGAATCATTGCGCATTCTCTTCATGGGCACTTCGGATTTTTCCGTGCCCGCCTTTAAAGCCTTGACCGCTTCGGGTCATGAAGTCGTTCTGGTCGTCACCCAGCCTGACCGTCCGGCAGGTCGGGGACTGGAATTGAAGGAATCACCCCTGAAGAAAGCCGCCATTGAGTTGGGTATCGAGGTTTTTCAGCCTGAAAAGATCAAGACTGCGGGAGCCTTGGAAAAGCTACACTCCCTGGATGTGGATGTAACGGTTGTGGCGGCTTACGGCCAGATATTACCTAAGGACGTCCTCGACGTACCCAAGTTAGCTTGTCTGAACATCCACGGTTCCATCTTGCCCAAGTGGCGGGGAGCAGCTCCTATCCACTACTCCGTCATGGCGGGTGAGAAGGAAACGGGCGTGACCATCATGTATATGAACGAAAAGATGGATGAGGGGGATATCCTGCTGGTGAAAAAGACACCGATCGGTCCGGAAGAGACTACCGGTGAGGTCCATGACCGCCTGGCCCAATTGGGTTCGGAAGGGCTCTTGGAGGCGTTGGAACTTTTAAAGAAGGGAAAAGCGCCGCGTATCCCGCAAGACGCTTCCCAAGCCACTTACGCGCCGAGCCTCAAAAGGGAACAGTGTTTCATCCGATGGGATAAACCGGCTGAAGAGATCGCTAACCACATCCGGGGTCTCAACCCCTGGCCGGTCGCCGAAACTCGTTGGAAAGAGATGAACTTGAAAGTTTTTTCAGCCCGGGTAGCTGCCGATTCTCGAAGCGGAAAACCTGGGGAAGTTCTTTTGGTCGATAAAGCGGGTATCTCGGTTGGAGCGGGCCAAGGCGCTTTGATCTTGAAAGAAGTCCAGCCTCCCGGCAAACGCAAGATGAGCGCATTTGATTTCACGTTAGGCCAGCCCCAATTCAAGAAAAGCGAGATGCTTTCTTAGTTTTATCCGTCATTGCGAGCTTCGAATTTTGAAGCGAAGCAACCCAAGTTCCTGGGTGGTGTGAATGTCTTATTACGTTTACATTATGACGACCAAACGCCATACCGCCCTTTATACGGGTGTAACGAATGATCTGCGGAAAAGGATTGCTGAGCACCAGCAGGGTACGGCAAAAGGCTTCAGCAAGAAATATCACGTTGATAAGTTGGTTTATTATGAGGTTTTTGAAGACGCTGTTTCAGCGATCAGTCGGGAAAAGCAAATAAAGGCCGGGTCCCGTCAGAAAAAGATAGATTTGATCCGCCGGTTGAACCTTAAATGGAATGATTTGAGTTCAGGACTTTAAATCAAAACCACCCATGAACTTGGGTTGCTTCGTCGCTCAGTTCGCTTCTCGCAATGACAGATAAGACAGGAAAAAATGGAAAACAAACCACCGCATCGATTCTCTAAAGGTCCACGCCCAGGAGGTCCTGGCAAAGGTAAGGGACGCCCCAAAGGACCCTATAAACCCCATCGCGGCCCGTCCAAGGGTGGACCGGGTAGACCTGATCGGCCTTACAAGGGGCCACGCCCTTCAGGTGGGTCGGATCATAGGCCATCTGGTGGATCTCGGCCCGCGACCGGGTCCGATAGGAAATATTCTGATAGACCGCGTCCTTCGAACCGACCTGACCATCGGCCTTCGAGCGGCCCTCGTCCCGCGGGCGGGCCTGACCAAAGGCCTTCCGGTGATCCTCGTCCTTCCAATCGTCCTGACCACCGGTTCTCCAGTGGGCCGCGCCCTTCCTCCAGGCCTGATCGGCCCTATAAGGGGCCACGTTCTTCAGGTGGACCTGACCATAGACCTTCCGATAGACCACGTCCTTCGAACCGCCCCGAGCACAGAAGTTCGAGTGGACCCCGTCCTTCATTTCGACCCGACCGTAGACCTTCTAATGGACCGCGGCCTCCAAGTCGGCCAGACCATAGATCCGGACCCCGTCCTTCAGGGCGGCCTGATTTTAGGCCTTCCAGCGGCCCGCCGAGAAGTCCGGATGATATCTCGCCCTCGCGTTTGGGAGCGGCCAAAGCTCTTTACAGTTTGGAGAAGGGTTCCAAAATATCCGATGTCCTAGTCCCCAACCGGAATCTTATCCCGGAAGATGAAGCCCTTTTGAGGGAATTGGTCTACGGCTGTACCCGCCAAAAGCGTCTTTTGGACTATTACCTCAATACCCTTTGCCAGTCGCCTTTCGAAAAATTGCCCATCGAAGTGAAGATCTCCATGCGGTTGGGTCTCTACCAGCTTCTTTTCCTCGACCGGGTCCCGGCTCACGCGGCGGTACATGAGGCCGTTAATTTGGCTAAAAAGGGCGGACAGGAAAAACTGAGCGGTTTCGTCAACGCGGTCCTTCGGACGGCGGAGAAGACTAAAGCTACTTTCGAGGCGAAGGGAGACAGCGAGGTGGATACGCTTTCCCTTCGTTATTCCCATCCCACTTGGTTGGTCAAGAAGTGGCAAAAGGAATTCGGGGACGCGGCGACAGAACTGGTCCTCAAAGCCGACAATCTCCCCCACCCGGTTTATCTTCACGCCAAGCCCGGAACCGAGGAAAAGGTGACCGAGGAATTGGGAAAGCAGAATATCCGTGTTTCAGCCGAGCCCTGGCCTTCGGGTACCTTGCGGTTAAGGAGCCATGAAGGTGGTCTCTTTACAGGGGAAAGCTTCCAGCAGGGGGATTGGATCGTGCAGGACTGGGTGCCCCAAGCCATGCTTCGGATGCTTCCGTTGGAAGAGGGTCAAAGGGTTTGGGATGTCTGCGCTGCCCCCGGCGGCAAGACCATTGCTTTAGCCTGGAAATTGGGTGAAAAGGGCCAGGTCATGGCCAGCGATGCCTCTCCGGATAGGCGTAAGAAACTATCGGAAAATCTCAAAAGGACCGGCTTGAAACAGGTCCAGGTCTATGACGGGGACGTGAAGAGGCTTCCGTCTTCCAATAAGTTCGACCTGGCTTGGGTGGACGCGCCTTGTAGTGGAACGGGAGTTCTTTCCCGCCGTGCCGACCTGCGCTGGAAGCTTATTCCTAAGGACGTTCTGGGCAGCGTGGAATTGCAAAGGGAATTGCTCGAAGAAGCTCAGGGTCATCTTTATCCCAAGGGCCTTTTGGTTTATAGCACCTGCTCCCTCGAGAACGAGGAAAACGCCAAGATCGTCCAGGCTTTCCTGGAAGCCCATTCGGATATCAAACTGGTCAATCCGCCAATTCCGGAAGGCCATCCCGAGGTCATTACTGGGGAATGGGGGATCACTTTCTTGCCCACGGCTGAACACGATGGCGGATTTTTGGCGGTTTTACGGAAAGAGTAACTGGGTTCAATTGAAAACAGCTTACCCACGGCGGGAATATTGATTTGAAAGGGAATCGAAGTGAACAAAACCACTATTTCACTCATGCTCTTTTTCATCCAATGCTTTTTGACTCAGTCGGTCGTTTATGCGGATGATAGTTTTTTTCATGGTGAAGGGGTTTCCGTATTTCCTGCGACGGGAACAAAAATTAGGATGGTTTCGGAAAAAGTAAATTTGAAAGTAGTGAAGAATGAAGATGTTTTCGCAACATGTGATTTCTACTTTAACAACCCTGAAAAAGAAACCGAGATCACAATGGGTTTTCCGGCCCAGCCAGACGAAGAG
>CAZLND010000121.1:0-7852 GCA_964560635.1 uncultured bacterium
CCGACTTGTCGGACGCCAACGGCCGCTTCATCCAAAAGCAGATCTCCAAGCTCCTTATCCAACGCTGATCGCCGTTTTTCTTGGCGATTTTTATCCTAATTAAAGTAAAATCATGTCCTTTCCCGGAGGCTCCGGCCTTTCGCGGATATCCCTTATTGAATGAAAGGTGGTGATGAGATTGGCGTTATTCGAATTGGACGTCAAGTCTCTGGAGAGAAAGTTCACTGAAGTGAGGGATCATCTTTGACCCCGCTCAAACCGGGCGGGAAATAGAGAGACTCGAGGCGCAGACAACCCAGCCGAAATTTTGGGACGACCCGAAAGCGGCGCAGGCCGTGACCTCCCAATTGGCCAAGCTGAAGGACACGCTGGCCCTGGTGAGGGATTTTGAGAAGCAGTACCACGACCTTCTCACCTATAACGAATTGCTCAAGGAAGGCCATGACCCGGCCTTGCTCTCCGAGATGGAGAGCGGGTTCAAGAAGTTCGAGACCGAATTCCGTAACTTCGAGCTGAAGCGCAATTTCACGGGAAAATACGATTTCAATAACGCCTATTTCTCCATCCATCCCGGCGCGGGTGGAACGGAAAGCCAGGATTGGGCTTCCATGTTGCTGCGCATGTATATGCGCTGGATGGAATCCAAAGGCTATGAAGTCGACACTCTGGATTACCAGCCTGCCGAAGAAGCTGGCATCAAGTCCGTCTCCCTCCACGTCAAAGGCCCTTGGGCCTATGGCTTTCTCAAGGTTGAAAAAGGCGTGCACCGGTTGGTTCGCATTTCTCCCTTTGACGCCAATAAACGTCGTCATACTTCCTTTTCTTCCGTGGACGTCATGCCCGAGGTGGAGGAGGTTGAATTCGAGATCCGGTGGGAGGACATCCAATTCGATACTTTCCGTTCCGGCGGTAAGGGCGGCCAGAACGTTAACAAGGTCGAAACGGCCGTCCGTTTGACCCATATCCCCACGGGCATCATCGTGGGCTGCCAGACCCAACGGTCCCAGTTGCAGAACAAGGAACAGGCCATGAAGATGCTCAAGGCCAAGTTATTCCAGTATTACCAAGACTTGCACGACACGGAGATGGCCAAGGTCGCGGGCTCCAAGAAGAAGATCGAGTGGGGAAGTCAGATCAGGTCCTACGTCTTTCAACCTTATCAAATGGTGAAGGACCATCGCACCGAGGCGGAAACGGCCATGATCGACGATGTCATGAACGGCGACCTGGACATGTTCATCGAGGCGGCCTTGAAGGCCAAATTGGTTGATTAAAGCTCTAACCACCAAGTACACAAAGGTCACGAAGTAAGGCAAAATGGGTGCCCTGATCGTGTTAACTTTGTGTACTTGGTGAACTTTGTGGTGAGAAAGGTTTGATGTGACTGAATTGAACGAATTCCTCAAAGTCCGCATGGACAAGCTCAAGGCCCTGAAAGAGAAGGGGATCAATCCCTATCCTTCTGCGGCCTACGAGGTCACCCACCATTCCAAGGAGATCCTGGAAAAGCACCAAGGCCTCGCTGCGGGTGAACATCGTGAGGATGAAAAGGTCTCCATCGCTGGACGTTTAATGACCATCCGAGATATGGGCAAGAGCAGTTTCGCGCATATCCAGGACGCCCAAGGCAAGATCCAGGTCTATTTCCGCAAGGACGGCGTGGGGGAACCGGCTTATGAGATATTCAAACTCCTCGATCTCGGCGACATCGTGGGCGTTAAAGGCTTCCCTTTCAAAACCAAGACCGGGGAAGTAAGCGTTCACGTCCAATCCTTCACAGTACTTAGTAAGTCCCTCCACCAGCTTCCGGAAAAGTGGCATGGCTTGACCGACGTGGAGATCCGCTATCGGAACCGTTATGTGGATCTCATCGTGAATGAGGATGTTCGCAAGACATTCGAGACCCGTTCCCGTGTGGTGGCCGCCATGCGGAAATACATGGATTCCCTCGGTTTCCTGGAAGTCGAAACACCCATGATGCATTCCATTCCTGGTGGAGCCGCCGCCAAGCCCTTTACGACCCATCACAACGCCTTGGACATGGACCTGTTCCTGCGCGTGGCGCCGGAGCTGTACCTGAAGCGGCTTATCGTGGGCGGATTCGAGAAGGTCTATGAGATCAACCGCAATTTCCGCAACGAAGGTATCAGCATCAAACATAATCCCGAGTTCACCATGCTGGAGGCCTACCAGGCCTATGGGAACAATGAGACCGTCATGACCTTGACGGAGAACCTCATTGCTGAGGCCGCTAAGGCCGCCGGACAGGGTCTCAAGCTGAAATTCGAGGAAACCGAACTGGACTTCACACCGCCCTTCAAGCGGCTACCGCTTTTCCAAGCGTTGAAGGAAATTGGCGGCATTGATTATGACGCTGTTTCCGTCGAGGACCTGAAGAAGAGGCTGAAGGCCACGGCCATCCAGGTCAAACACGTGGACAAGCTTTCCAAGGCCGAACTGGCTTACCTGCTTTTTGGCGAACTGGTGGAGCCCAAGCTGGTCCAACCGACTTTCATCACGGATTTTCCGGTAGAAGTCTCGCCCCTGGCCAAGGCCAAGGCGGACGACCCTGGATTGACCGAACGGTTCGAGCTTTTCGTGCTGGGACGGGAGATCTGCAATGGATTTTCCGAATTGAACGACCCCATCGACCAGAGGCGTCGGTTCGAGAAGCAAGTGGACCTTCGCAAGGCCGGGGACGAGGAAGGGATGTACCTGGATGAGGATTACATCTTGGCCCTTTCCTATGGAATGCCTCCCGCGGGCGGCGTTGGTATCGGTATCGACCGGCTACTCATGCTCCTAACGAATAGCCCCTCCATCCGGGATGTCATCTTGTTCCCACTGTTAAGACAGCGGGAGGATGTGGAAAAGATGATCTTTGAATGACCGTCAGAAGGCGCGAGGTTCTCTTTGAATTATCCCTTTGAAATATTCCTGGGCCTCCGTTACCTGCGCTCCAAGCGCAAGCGAGCGGCTATATCCGTTCTGACCTGGATATCGGTCATCGGCGTGGCTATCGGGGTCATGGCCTTGAATGTCGTGCTTTCAGTCATGAACGGCTTCACCGAGGACCTTAAGTCCAAGATCGTGGGTCTCAACGCCCACATCTTCATTTCTGGATTCCAGAACCATCCCCTTTCAAATTACCAACAAGTCACCGACATCATCCGCCACATGGACCACGTGAAGGTGGCAGGGCCCTATGTGGAAGGCCAAGCCCTTTGTCGTTCTAGAGAGCGGTCCATCGGGGTCTTGGTCCGAGGCGTGGAACCGGATAAGCCGGGAGCCCTCATCGATCTCAATAAATACCTTTGGGAAGCAAAAGCCACTGATCTGAATAACCCTCCCACGAAAGGTTCAAGTCGCCCGGAGAGGATTTTCCTGGGCTCGGCCTTGGCCCAGCGCCTTCAAGTGATGGTCGGGGACGATGTGATTCTTTTCCTTCCAATCCTCCAGCAGACCCCTCTAGGCATGATGCCTCAAAGTATGAAGTTTCAAGTAGTGGGTATCCTCACGACCGGCATGTATGACGATGACCTGGCCTATACCTATGTCTCTTTGGCCAATGGGCAAAAGATGTACAAGCTGGAGAATGATGTTTCGGCCATCGCGGTCAAGGTGGACGACGTGGATTTGGCTCCCAAGATCGCAAATGATATCCGGGAAAAATTCCAGGGCCGTTACCTGGTACAGGATTGGCTGCAGATGCATCGGCCCCTTTTCAGCGCGCTCCTCATTGAAAAGCTGGTCATGGGAATCATCATGTCCCTCATCATCCTGGTAGCCACGCTGAACATCATCAACCCCCTTACCATGATGGTGGTGGAGAAGACCCGCGAAATCGGCATCCTGAAAGCCATGGGAAGCACCAACCGAAGCGTCATGAATATTTTCATTTTCGAGGGACTCTTCATCGGTGTCGTCGGAACCCTGCTCGGAATTTTCTTTGGGTTCCTTCTTTGCCAGATCATCATGCATTACCCCATCAAGATGCCAGGAAACGGCATGGTTTACCTAGTGGACCGGCTGCCCGCAAAGATCGACCCTCTTATCTTTTATTTCGTGACGCCGTTGGCGTCCATGGTGCTTTCGCTCTTAGCCACCATTTATCCCGCATGGCAAGCCGCCCGGTTGGAACCGGTCGATGCGATCAGGTACAGCTAATGCAAACCAAAATCCAACGCCAAGACTCCAAGACGCCAAGTTTGGGTTCTTTTCGAAACAAAAAATGTTTTCTTGGAGTCTTAGCGTCTTGGCGCTGGAATGGGTTTGAGGAGTTTTTATGGAGATATTGAGAGTTGAAAAGGCGACCAAGAATTACCACATGGAAGGGGAAGACGTGCGCGCCCTGCGGGATGTGCAATTCTCCCTGGACGCGGGGGACATCACAGTCATCTTGGGGCCGTCCGGCTCCGGGAAGAGCACACTTTTATCCTTGTTGGGGGGCTTGAGCAGTCCCTCGGCGGGGAAGGTCTTTTGCAAGAACAAGTCGCTTTATGAGATGGGGGCTGACGAATTGGCCCACTTTCGGAATAAGGTTTTCGGTTTCGTTTTTCAATTCCACTATTTGATGCCTGAATTGACGGCCTTGGAGAATGTCATTCTTCCTGGACAGATAGCCCGCCGACAATATGAGGTTTGTGAAGCCCGGGCGGCAGCCCTTCTTTATCACGTGGGTCTCAAGGATAGGATGACCCATAAACCCGGTGAGCTTTCGGGCGGGGAACAACAGAGGGTGGCGGTTTGCCGGGCCTTGATGAACGAGCCGGAGATCATCATGGCGGATGAGCCGACCGGGAACCTGGACGCCAAGACCGCCGAGGGAATCCACGATGTTTTGTGGGAATTGTGCCAAAAAGAAGGGCGAACTTTGATCGTGGTGACCCACTATGAACCCCTAGCCAAAAGGGCCGACCAAGTCTTAACTTTGAACGCGGGCCAGGTGACCAAAAAACGAAATTGAGGATGTCCGAGTAACCATGCTTTGCCAAAAATGTAACCAACGACCCGCCACGGTGTTCTTCTCCCAAACCGTCGGTAACCAGACCACCCAAGCCCATTTGTGCGAACCCTGTGCCCAAGAACAAAGCCAGGCTTATGGGGGTATGAATCCCTTTAACATCAATCCTTTCGCGGCCTTGTCGGACTTTTTGAACAATTTCATGACCTGGAACGAAGGCGGCATCACCGAAGTCAATTCGGGTCGGGCTGGATCCGTCGCCGTTAATCCCCAGTTACAGTGTCCCCACTGTGGTTATCAACTGTCCACCTTCCAACAGAATGGCCGGTTGGGATGCACGAAATGCTATGAGTCCTTTCGCGCGGCTTTGGAGCCCCTTATTTCCAGTATCCACGGGAAGGTTCGGCATGTTGAGGCCGATATTGCCGAGGTGAAATCGGATACGCCTTCTCCCGCCGGTGAAAGAAGGTCCCAAAAACCTGAGGTCGTTGAAATTAGAAAGAAGATAGATGAGGCCATCAAGGCCGAAAAGTACGAGGAAGCGGCCCGGCTCCGGGATGAGATCAAGAAGCTGGAGAGTAAGTAAAGATGGGTTCATTCAACTGCAAAGTCATATTTAAACTGAGGTTGCTTCGTCATAAACGTCCGCCTATTCGGCGGCCATTCCTCGCAATGACAGCTATTTTGGATTTGGGGGACCAAATTGTTTGAGGAGCTCTTAACCTCCGCCAATGACTGGTACATGCAACCGGGCCCCTCTTGTGAAGTGGTCGTTTCCAGCCGGGTGCGTTTCGCCCGCAATTTAGAAGGCAAAAAATTCCCTCATCACGCCAACGCCGTTGAGCAAAAAGAAGTGGTGGACGAGATCCAAAAGACCGTGGGGACCCTGCCGCAAGCTTCTGACCTCAAGTTCGTCCGTTTGAACGAGATCTCCTCTTTGGACCGCCAATTCCTCACCGAACATCAGCTCATTTCCGCTGAGCACGCCGCCAGCCTGGGGGAAAGAGCCGTGGCTTTCAACGCCAAGGATGGGCTTAGCTTCCTCATCAACGAGGAAGACCATCTTCGGCTACAGGTTTTCCGGGCGGGGCTCAACCTTAAAGAAGGGTTCCAGCTTTTGTCCGAACTGGAACAGACCTTGGGCCTGAAACTCCATTTTGCCAAGGACCCGCAATTGGGTTATCTCACCGCTTGCCCCACGAACCTGGGAATGGCTTTCCGCGCCAGCGTGATGCTGCACTTGCCGGCCTTGGTCTATTCCAACCGGGCGGTCCAGGTCCTGCAGGGAGTTACCCAGGTTGGCCTGACGGTCCGGGGCATCCAGGGAGAGACAACCCAACTAGCAAGCGCCTTCTTCCAGATATCCAACAACTCCTCCTTGGGCAAAAGGGGACCGGAGATCGTGGATCACGTGGACCGCATCGCCCGCCAATTGGTGGAATTGGAATTGAACACCCAAAAGACGGTCTTTCAACAGGAAGGCCTGAAGATCCAGGACCGCATCTGCCGCTCTCTGGGAACCCTCAAACACGCTAAGGTCGTCACCCTTCAGGAGGCTTTGGACGGTCTCTCAGCCCTTCGAGTGGGCGTGGAACAGAAGATTTTGAACGGCATCGACTTGCCAAAGCTCAACAACCTTCTCATCTTGATACAGCCAGCCCACTTAGCCAAGATCGCGGCGCGGGAGATGAATCCCGAGCTGGAGGCCATGGAGAGGGCCCGCATCCTGGGGATGCACTTAAAGAACGTCGAAACCGCTTGAGGGCGGTTTAGTCGTCAACCCGGGGTAATAATCGGCCAAGTCACACCTGAATCTGTCCTAAATCATTGATTTGGCGGGCCTTTTCGGATGAAAATAGCCCAGCCGCATAAGAACCAAGGAGAATTCCATGTTCGAGCGTTTTACCGAAAGAGCCAAGAAAGTCATCAACCCCCTGGCCAAAGAAGAAGCCCGGCGGCTGAACCACAATTTCATCGGAACCGAACACCTTTTGCTGGGTCTAATCCGTGAAGGCGGCGGAGTCGCCGTCGCCGTTCTGGAATCCCTGGGGGTGGACTTGGAAAGCGTTCGTATCGAAGTCGAGAATTTAACGACCACGTCCTCCGATACCTTGACCATTGGCGATCCGCAATTCACGCCTTCGGCTAAAAAGGTGTTGGAATTGGCCGCTGAGGAATCGCAGAAGCTCGGCCATAACTATATCGGTACCGAGCACCTCTTGCTCGGCCTTATCCAAGAAGGAGAGGGCGTCGCCGCCCGCGCCCTGGAAAACCTGGGTGTTTCTTATGAGAAATCTCGTGACATGGTCATCAATCTTTTGGGTGGGACTTTCCCGAAATTCTCCAAACAAGTAAAGAAATCCAAGACACCGGCCCTGGATACTTTCGGCCGGGACCTGACCCAAATGGCCAAGGACGGCAAGCTGGACCCCGTCATCGGCCGCGAGGATGAGATCGAACGCGTCATCCAGATCCTTTCCCGCCGCACCAAGAATAACCCGGTCCTTATCGGGGAGCCGGGCGTGGGCAAGACCGCCATCGCGGAAGGTTTGGCCCAACGTATCAAGGAAGGGAATGTTCCGGAGCTTCTTTTGGACAAACGCATCGTGACCCTGGACCTGGCCGCCTTGGTGGCTGGCACCAAGTACCGCGGTGAGTTCGAAGAGCGCCTGAAAGCCGTTATCAACGAGATCCGCCAATCGGGGAAGATCGTCCTTTTTGTGGACGAGCTCCATACCCTGGTGGGAGCGGGCGCGGCTGAGGGCGCCATCGACGCATCCAACATGCTCAAGCCCGCCCTGGCGCGCGGCGAACTGCAGTGCATCGGCGCCACGACGCTGAATGAATACCGTAAATACATCGAAAAGGACGGCGCTTTGGAGCGCCGCT
>CAZLND010000122.1:0-7804 GCA_964560635.1 uncultured bacterium
ACCTTTTTGGGCCCATTGGGACCTGAAACCGGTCCAGCCTTGGGGATGGTCGCTTTTTGCCGTGGCCCTGATCGTCCTTCGGCTCTATCGATGGAGGGACGTTCCTTTTTGGCCCCTGATGGACGACGGCCAATGCGCCTATTGGTCCGAAAAGCTGGGGGAACATTGGGACTGGCGGATCCTCTACGGGAATTTCCAATTGGAGCCTTTGTTCCTTTGGGTCCTGGCCCTTTATTTTAAAATTTTCGGCGCTTCACTGGAAACCATGAGACTGTTCCCGATAGTTCTCTCGTTCCTTTTTTTGGTACCCGGTTATTGGGCGGCCAGGCAGTATTTCTCCCGATCCCTTTCCTTTGTTCTTCTGATCCTGACCGCTTTTCATTTTTGGTCACTGGTTTGTTCCCACCAATGCCAACCGATGCTCCTGCTTTTGTTTTGGGAATTCCTAGTACTAGGACTCCTGGGTCCTTTCGTTAAAGGAAAAGGGTCTTGGACGCGCCTATTGGTATTGGGCTTGGTTTTGGGTGTGGGGTTTTATATTTACGCCGCTTGGCCGGTCTTGGTATTGGCGGTCCTGGCGGCTCTTTGGTACGGAAAGGGTCCTTCGCCTAAAAGCTCCGCTGGCACGGCTTTTCTGGC
This sequence comes from uncultured bacterium, assembly GCA_964560635.1. Taxonomy (GTDB): domain Bacteria; phylum Oederibacteriota; class Muellerivitia; order Muellerivitales; family Muellerivitaceae; genus CAZLND01. The sequence continues at coordinate 640 of CAZLND010000122.1, forward strand.
GGGGGCTGTCGCACTCGTGGTCGGGAGTCCCTTGATAGCCCAAAGACTCTCCTCCAACGGCATGGCTTATATCCGCCACTTGTTCGATATCCATATGGCATCCCGATATGTGAGCGCGTTCTTTTACAACGGGTCCGGGAGCGCGCCCTATGGCCCCGCTTGGGGCGGGCTCTTCAATGGTCTGTTAGGGGCCCTTCTTCTGGTGGGTGCGATGCAATGCCTTAAATGGCGGAAGGAACCCATGGTTCAGTGGCTGGCCCTGGCCAGCTTCTTGCTTTTTTTGCCCGGAGCTTTGACGAGTCACGTGGAGATGCACCGGGTCACCTTATTGGTTCCGCTCTTGTTGGTCCTTTCCGGATTCGGCCTCCAGGCCGTCATCGATGGATCGAAAATTCCCTCGCGGACCAAGTGGATGGTCGTAGTGGGTTTCCTATTGGTGTCCGCAGCCTTGGACAGTCATCATTATTTCGGGCCTTACCAGGATTGGAAAAGTTTCGCTTCCAATGAGAACCATTGGGAATCCATCGAGCTAAGCCATGCCTACCAAAAGCTGAAAGAAAAGGCGGACAAAGGCGTCAAGTTGGTCGTCTTGGACCATTTGGATGATTTTTCCAAAGACCGGACTTTTGAGGTGGCGGTCCATCCCCTGGATTTCTCAAATTCCCCGATCTTCTCCGAAAGTTCCGTGGAGGAAGCGGCGGTCTTGGCCAACGTCAACTACCAGCCCTTTCTCGAGAAGTGGTTCCCGCAAGGGGAATGGACCTGGCTGTGTCCCGATATTCCGGACCGGCAAGGCGGGATCCTATTGGGGTTCATTCCGTTGAACGACGAAACCCGACCAAGGATGGAGCATTGGCTGAAGGTGGATCGTTTTTTCCGAGACATCGTTGACCAAACGATGTACCTGCTACCCAATGAATCCTATGGAAAGATCCTCGACCAACTCCTCCAACAAAAAGACGAGATGGCGGGAGACCCCTTTTTGACAGCCCAATGGGCGGCCAAAGCCGGTTATCTCTATACGCAGGACCATTCCTTGGATCCTGGCAAGATCGGCAACGCCTTAAGGGAAGGGATCCGAGCCGTGCCGGCCGCGCATCTTTATGACCAATTGGGACTTCTCTTGGTCCTTCAAGGGGATAAAGGGGGAGCGGCCTTGGCGTTCCGAAAGGCTTTGTCGGCGCCTCAGGACCAAACTTCCGCCCGAAAGAACCTTCGTTTGTTGGAAAGTCTTCCCGGCCACTAACCGGGGGAAGCCGCCTTTAGGCCCCGAAAAGCACCCTTTTTTATTCACCCTCCATCCCGGACCCGCGCGTCTTGCCATGGGGCAATTTTCGAAGATAGAATGAAGACGGACTATTTGTAATAAAAGGTGAGCAACATGATCGTGGGTTTGGGTACGGATCTGATCGAGATCGAGCGTGTCAAACAAGCGCACCGCAAGCACGGCCAGCGTTTCATCGACCGTTTATACACCCCCGATGAAGCCGCTTACTGTCTCAAGAAAAAAGACCCCTATCCCTCTTTGGCTGGACGTTTCGCGGCCAAGGAAGCCGTCATCAAAGCCTTTGGCCATGGTTTTGGCGGCCGATGGAAATGGATCCACATCGAAGTGGTGCGGGAGAGAAGCGGGAGGCCCACCCTTAAGTTGACCGGTATCATGGAAGAGCTGAGGGTGGAGCGCAAGATCGATAATGTCCATTTGACCATCGCGCACAGCAAAAGGGACGCATCGGCGGTGGTCCTTTTCGAAAGCTCTGAACCGGGTAAAAAGAAATGAAGAAGAACCGAACTTACCAGGAACGACAGGTCAACACGACCACTTGGTTTTGGTTCCTGGCGGTCATTGGTCTATTGACCCGGCTTCCACTTCTGGGACTTTCCGCGGCCGAGACCACCGATGGGGTCTTGAGCCTCACTTATTTTTCCCCGGACCATGTGGCCACCCCCCGGTTCGTCATCATGCCCCTCTATCCGAGTCTTTTGTGGCTGGGCCAAAAGATCGGCTGGACCGGTTGGGTCTGGGGCCGCGCCTTGGCCGCTTTCGCGGGACTGCTGTTCCTGATCCCTCTTTGGAAATTCTCCCGGCGCTGGTTGACCGTGGAAATGTCGGCCATGGTCTGTTTGATGGCGCTCTTTTCCCCCTTGTTGTGGCAATGGTCCCTCAAGGTCATGCCCGACACCCTGTTCCTTTTGTTCTTTTGGTGGGGCATGGAAAGATTGGCGACGGTTTCCATCGATAGAAAGCCGGGGGCTTGGGTCGAGGCTTGTTTATACGGCGCCATTGCCACGGCCACCCGCGCGGAAGGCCTCTTGTTGCTGCCGTGGCTTTTGTTCCTGGGCTCCAAGATGGCCAACCCCTCGGCTTGGAAAAACCAATGGGGGGGATGGCTGGCGGGCTTGGCCCTGGTGGGGCTCGCTTGGGCAGCGCCCCTCACCGCTCTTTACCACCGTTTTTTGACCATCCTGTCCGCCTATCAAGAAGGCGCGGGAATGCCGATCAACGGCACCCAAGTGGAATATCCGTTGCTCAATTTCATCGACCATTTTTACGCTTATCTTTCCCAGCCCTTGTATGTCTTCACCCCTCTCGTGTTTTGGTTCGCGGTCCTGGGCCTGGCCAAGATGGTCCGGCGGGAGGACCCGACGGGGAACGCCTTCAAGTTGGTCATTCTGCCCATCTTTGGCCTGGTCTTTCTTTCCCGGCTCATTCCCACCCAATACCAGGACCGGCATATGCTGCCCTTCCTTCCGCTTTTGCTCGTGTCGGCGGCTTTTCAATTGGAACATTTTTTTGGGAGCCTGGATAAGGGGCGCAACCCCATCCAATTGATGTTCTGGAAGAACGGTCTTTTGATCTTTTGCCTCCTTTGGCTCGCGGTTTTCTCGGTGGTCGTCTTGATCGCCCAGTCGGATTCCTTCGGGGACGTCAAAAGGTCGGCCGAATTCCTCAAGACCCTGCCAGCCAACGCGGTCATCTATTCGGACGAGGTGCCCAAAACCCAGTTCTGGTCGGGGAGGAAGGTCCGCTTCATCCAGCTGCCTTTCAAACCTAACGCGGGGGATTACATCATCTATCACAGTTTTTACACGGCCCGCTTGGGGGTGGTGGATATGGAATTAAGGGCCCGGCACGCGGCGGTCCAGGTCCATAGTGAAGAAAGTATGGTGGTCCCTTTGTTGACGGACATCATGAGCGACCCAAGCCTTCAGAACCGGATCGTTTCAACGGCTTACCGTTTCCAACCCCAGTTCTTCGTCAGTTCGATCTACCAAGTGAATAAGTGACTTTTTCCGCAAGCGCAGGAGGTGTGACATGAAGTTGGCAATGGCACAAGACATGAAGAAGATCGATGAAATGGCCGTCAGCGCCCATGGCCTTTCGATCGAAAGGTTGATCGAATCCGCCGGGGAAGCGGTGGTCCGGGCTATGGAAGAAAAATGGGGGAGTCTTCCCCACAAGACCGTGGCGGTGCTCTGCGGCAAGGGCCACAACGGCGGGGATGGTTTGGCGGCGGCCCGGTTCCTTAAAGAGAAGAAAGCCAGTGTGGTGGCGGTGGTCGTAGGCGAGCCCGAGGACCTGGCGGAAGAGACGCTGAAACAATTCCTCAAGGCCAAGGCGGCCAAGGTACCGATCCTCGTCCTGGTCAAGACCGAGGATTATAAATCCGTCCAATTGGCACTGGAAGAATGCGACCTTCTCGTGGACGCGTTATTCGGTACCGGGCTTTCGCGGCCCATCGAGGGGAATTGTCGGGACCTCATCCGGATGGCGCGGGGAACGGGAAAGCCCGTGACGGCCGTTGACCTGCCCTCGGGCATGTCGGCGGATTCGGGCTCCCCCTTGGGAGAGGTCTTGCCCGCCCAATTGACGGTCACCTTCGGCTTGCCCAAGATCGGCTTTTATACGCCCACTGGTTCTTCTTTAACGGGCGAAGTGAAAGTGGCCGATATCGGGTTCCCTCCCGAACTCTTGAAAGCCTCCTTCATCAAGCAAGAAGTCACCGATCTGGCGATGGTCCAAAGGGTCCTGCCGCGTTATGACGAGAACACCCATAAAGGCACGCGCGGTCGTGTCCTGGTCGTCGCGGGCGCGACGGGGTTGACCGGAGCCGCCGCCTTGAGCGCCTATGGAGCCCAGCGCATCGGCGCGGGATTGGTCACGGTAGCCTGTCCTGAAAGTTTGAACGCTATCCTGGAAGTCAAACTCACCGAACCCATGACGGCGCCAGTGCCGGAAGTGGAAGGGGGGTTCCTTTCCCTCAAGGCCTCGGGCCGGATCCTCCACTTGGCCACCAACGTGAACGCCGTCGTCATCGGGCCGGGTATCGGTCGCCATCGGGAGACGGGCCAATTGCTCCGGGACCTTTTGACCAAGCTTACCGTTCCTATGGTAGTGGACGCGGACGCCCTCAACCTGTTGGGGGGTCAGCTCGATATTTTTAAAACGCTTAAGGTGCCGGTTATCTTGACCCCGCACCCAGGGGAAGCGGCTTGGCTTTTGAAGACCACGATCAACGATGTGGAGCAAAACCGCGTTAAAGTTGCGAAGCATATAGCCGAGGGCTATAATGTCGTCGTTGTTTTAAAAGGACGTTTCACCGTCATCGCCCATCCCCAAGGGGAAGTCCGGATCAATCCGACCGGGAACCGCGGTCTCGCGACCGCCGGGACCGGGGATGTTTTGTCCGGGATCATCGGCGGCCTCGTAGCCCAGCGTCTTCCGGCTTTTGACGCGGCTACCGCCGGGGTCTACCTCCATGGGTTGGCGGGTGAGAAAGCAAGCCGGAGACTGGGTCCCGATGGCCTGATGGCCGGAGACCTGCTACCCCTTCTTCCGCGACTTTTACGGCAGGTGAGAGAAATCGACCGGGAGCCCCTATGGCCGTCTCAACCGACCTCCAAAACCAGTGGGAAGCGTTCCTCAAACTCGTCCAAGTCCGGGAGCCGCGCCTCCACGAACACCTGAAGGTCGGCCGGATCAAAGAGATCACCAAATATAATCTCGTGGTCTACGCCCAAACGGCCGACGACCTGAAGGAAATTGAGGTTGGCCTCAAGGTCTACCATGATAAGATAACCGAATTCGTTCCCATGGTCTTTGGGGAGCACAAAGGCATCAAGACCGAATTGGCCTCCGACGAAGATTGGCAGGAGGCGACCCCGAAGGGCCCCGCGCCCGCCCAAGCGGCGCCTGCGGTAGCCGTCGCGGCATCGGTCCCGATGGTGATGTCCACGGACCAGAACGAATTGTTGAAGGTATTGGAAGCCTCCATTCGCCAAAAGGTCGAGACTGAAATGCGAGCTTCACTGCAAGCGGAGGTGGCTTCCCAGGAGAGCCAGAACCAAGTCTTCCAAAAAGTGAAGGAAGATTTTGAGCAGGAAGAAGAGAACCGCCGGTTGGCGGTTCGGATGGCCCTGGTCGCCGAAGGGGACAAGATCTTGACCCAGTTGGTCATGGTCTGGCAGCAGGCCAAGCAGACCGGCGACGGCGGGGCCCAGTGGAACGAGGTCAAACAACGGTTGCTCGAGCTTTTGGATGCCACCGTGCAGTTGACCCAATCTTGATATAGGGTCGGGACGAAAACGATCGAAAGGATCTTAAAATGATAAGTCACTCAGCCGGGACCGCGGTGGGTTTCTTGGTATTATCCTTCCTAACCTGGTCCATCACCTTCGCCATTGTGGTCTTCGGGGTCATGCTCCGCCGCAAGATCCTACTGTGGGACGACAATTGGAAAGAGACCCTGGAAGAGAACGGGACTTCGGTCCGCGATTACGCCGAAGGGTTGGACCGCTCCTTCGAGAAGGTCCGCTCCACCTTCCGTTTGTTGGGCTTTTTCCTCTTGGTCATCGTGGCCCTGATGGTCTGGGTCGGCTACCTCAACCTGGGTTTCCCCGACCGCCCCATCCTGGGTATGACCCAGGTCATGAGCAGTCTCTGGCTTTTGGCCCTCGTGTCCCTTTCGGTCATCATCCCGGCCTTCATCAATTTCGGTATCGGCACCTACGTTGCCGAGACCATGCTCCTCAAAGCAAACGCCTTTGTCTTCCGCGACGTGAAGGAAGAGATGCGCGAAAAGAGGGCCAAGATCAAGATGGTGGAGAAGGCCAAGGAACTCAAATCCCAAAGGGAAGCCATGCGTAACGCGAAAGCCGCCGCGACCACCGCCGAAGCCGGGGCGAAGTAACCCCTTCGCCCTTTATCGAACCTAACCCGCCCGGTTGACCCCTGGCCTACGATCCTCCACACCACATCCAGGAAACTCTATGAAATCTTTCATCCTCATCTTTTCCATCCTCCTCCTCAGCGGTTGTGCCACCATGGGGATCAAGGATCCGGGCCTTGAGCTTCAGGTCAGTCCCTTGCCCGTGATGCGGGGCAAGCCCGCCTTGGCCCAAGTGAACGCGCCGATGGACGCCGAAAAGGTCATTGGGACCGTCAAGGTCTTCGGAAGCCCCCAGCTGATCTTCGACAAGAAACCGTCCAAGGGTGTCTGGTATTTCTATGGCGTCATCCCCTTCTCGCCCTGGGTCAAGCCCGGCACCTATCAGGTCCAAGTGATGGTCTATTTGCCCCACGAAAAACCCCATTACACCGAAATGACGGTGCAATTGAAATGAAGAGCCTGGAAGCCGTCTCGGTGATCATCCCCGCTTTCAATGAGGAAGGGGCTGTGGCCGATGTGGTGCGTAAGACCCGAGCTGCTTTGAACCGAGCCAAGATCCGCCATGAGATATGGGTCATCGACGACGGGAGCCAGGACCAAACCGCGCAGGCGGCCCGGAAGGCCGGTGCCCAAGTCCTTTCCATGGGAGAGAACCGGGGTTATGGGGCGTCCATCAAGGCGGGGATGCGGGAAGCCAAGTTCAACTTGATCGCCATCCTGGACGCGGACGGGACCTACCCGCCGGAGGAATTGCCCCGGCTTGTTGAGATGGCCCAAAAGGCCGACATGGCCGTGGGAGCCCGCACGAAAGCGGGGGCCGCCATTCCTTCCTTGAGGCGTATCCCGAAATGGTTCTTGGGCAAGTGGGCCAATTACTTGGCGGACCGCAAGATACCGGACTTGAATTCTGGCTTGGGGGTCTTCAAGAAGAGCGTCGCGGCCCGTTACGAGGGACTCTTTCCCAACGGATTCTCCTTCACGTCCACCATCACATT
>CAZLND010000123.1:0-7788 GCA_964560635.1 uncultured bacterium
GGCCCAAGATCTTGTCCATCGTAAGGGTGGAAAGCTTCGCCGAAGAGAAACTGGCGCTGGTAAAGGTGGAATATTCCAGCCGTGCGGCCCCGCCGAACTTGACCGTACTGGCGTCATCGCCCCCCAGGGGGATACCGAACTTACCGTCGGCCTTGAATCCGTACTGGGCCACGTTGTAAGTGCTGGTAGCATTGGTGAGTTTCGTCAGTTTGTATTGGGTCGGGTCGTTCTGCCCTGTCAGACCGCTAGTGTCGAAGGAGGGGCTATTCCCGTTGTTCGTGGAGTTGTTGTAAGTGAGCGAACCCGAGATATTGCCGTTCTTGAAGCTATAACCGTAGTTATAAGGAACGTTCTGGTCCGTGTAGCTGAAGCTGGCCTTGTAGTCCAGGACGAAGCCGCCCAGGTTGTTCTCTCCCCCCAACCCCGAGGCCAAGGTGCGAAACTGCGTCAATTCGTCGGTCATGGTCTTTTTGACGGAAGTACCGGGGACGGTGACATCGGGGATCGTGATGCTTCCGTCGGCGTTCGTGACGGCGCCGTTGGCCGTAGTGGCGTCGATGTCATCATATTCGGTGCGCCACACGGGATCGCGGTACTCGTCGTAACCGCTATACAACAAATTAACGTACAACTTATTGTCCTTGTCCAGGTCCAGATTGATGTTGGTCCCGATGCCGGCCCGGTCCCTTTCGTAATCGTAATAACGGAATTGATAGTCGTTGACCGAATTGGGGACCAAGGGAGAGGAGGCGGGGTCGCTATAGTCGTTCTCCAAGTCGTCGATCCCGAACTTACTGTACTGGTACCCGCCGGTGACGAGGATCCCCAGTTTGGAATCCCCTCCCAAGCCCATCGTATTGGCCCAGGTGAACTCGCCCCTGGCGCCCATCTGGCTGCGTTCCGGGAAATATTCCCCTTCGGCTTTCAAGTTGAACACTCCGCTCGGATAATCCTGGGCCTTCTTGGGAACAAGGTTGAGTTGGCCGCCAACGCCTTGCGCGTCCATGTCCGGCAGGATCGTCTTGAAAAGCTGCATCTCGCCGAACAACCCCGCCGGGATGGAGTCCAGGTCCACCGACCTGACCGCCTCATCATAGGAGGGGATGACCGTTCCATTGAAAGTGATGATGTCGAAATCCGGATCCGTGCCACGGATCGATATATAACGAGCTTCGCTCGTGTCATGTGAGAGTCCAACCCCGGGCAACTGCTCGGCCGCCTGAGCGACGGACTTGGCGGGTGTCTGGTTGATCTGGTCCTGGGAAAGGATATTCACCTTGTTCAGGGAATCATGCATCTGGTCGAAGGCCGCGGCTTGGTCGATGCCCCTAGCCCTCACCGTGACCTCCGGAAGCTCGGAAACTCCCGTCGCGGTGGCTTGCCCCTCGACCGTAGCGGCGGCCTCATCGGCCTTCGCCCGGGGGGTGACCACGAAAAAGAGGGAGAAGATGACCAACGCAAAAAAAGCGATCCGACCTTGATCCAAACGCATAGACACTTCCTTTCTCGACCTGGAGTTGAAAACCCATAAAAGGTTCCATTCGCCGGAGTTCGGTGGAATGGTGATGGAACCGGCTTGAGTGGGTGAGAATTTAGGCGCGCGCAATTCTCCGGAAGTTTCACCGAAATTAAAAAAGGGTTAAGAGTCGATGACGAAATCGTCATCTTCGGATCTGGCCCAGACCTTCATCCTTTTGGGATGACAGCATCCGAGGAATATCCCGATATCGATCCGGGGATAAAATGACACATCCCTTTCCGCGAGCCGAATATCCGGCGGGAATGGGGGCGACAAATTCCGGCAATGTTTCGGACGGATTAACGCCGCGTAAAGGACCGATGACAAGTTCGTCATCTTTCGAAGATGACTTGATACTTCCACCCCTCCTGAATTACTACAGTGCCCATGAACAACATCCTGATCATCGAGGACGAACTGAAGATCATGTCATCCCTGTCCAAGGGACTGGCGGAGAAAGGCTATTCGGTCAATGGCGCCGGGAATGGCGAGCAAGGTTTCCACATGGCCCGCGGGGGCGCTTACGACCTTCTCGTCCTGGACCTCATGCTCCCGGGCAAGGACGGCTGGTCCATCCTAATGGACTTGCGCCGGTCGGGCCAAAAACTCCCCATCCTTTGCCTGACCGCGAGGGATTCGGTGGAGGACCGGGTGAAGGGATTGGAATCGGGCGCGGACGATTACTTGGTGAAACCCTTCGCCTTCGTGGAACTGTTGGCCCGGGTTCGTTCCCTTCTGCGCCGGGGCGCGGCCCCTTCACCGAACATCCTGCGAATCGGCGACCTGGAGATGGACCCACTCCGGCAGAAGACCCAGCGGGCCGGCCGGCGGCTCGACCTCACCCCCAAGGAATTTTCCCTTCTTTATTTTCTCGCTTCCCGTACCGGCGATGTCCTATCCCGTTCCCTTCTGGCGGAGCAAATTTGGGGCATGAGTTTCGATAGCGACACGAACGTGGTCGATGTTCATGTCCGGCGGCTCCGTTCCAAGATGGACGATCCCTTCGACCGAAAACTGCTCCATACTGTTCGGGGGGTGGGCTATGTTCTCGAAGACCGCGAATGACAAAAAGAACGCTTTAGGACGGTCCACTTCCCTGGCCCTCCTCATGACCCTTTGGTACACCCTCTCCGCCTTCGTGCTGGTCCTGACGGCTTCCGCGTTCCTCTACCAAGCCCTTTCCGACAGCCTGGCCCACGAGAATGACGTCCTGCTTTCCCAAAAACTCCAGAATTTGACCAACCGGATGAAGGGCCCGCGGGTCGACCTGAACGACCTCCGGGAATTCGTGGGTGAATTGCCGGTCTGGTACCGCAACACCTCCTTTTGGACGAGGATATTGGATGGTCAGGGCCGGTTATTGACCGAGACTCCCGGGATGTCGGGGTCCTTGCCTATCCCATCCTTCAAGGAAGGAATTCCGAACGGCCCGAACGCGACGGTCCACTCCCCGGAAGGCCGGCCCTTCCGGGTCTCCTCGACCCAAGGCCTTTGGCTTGGACAATATCCCCCCAAGGTGACCATCCAGATGGCCTTCGACATGGGTTCGGACATGGCCCTCCTGGAAAGGTTCCGTTCAAAGCTCTTTCTCGCGCTGGGCTTCTCCCTCCTGGCCTGCGCCCTGGCGGGCTACTGGATCGCCCACCGGGGGATCCAACCCCTGCGGAAAATGGCGGCGACCGCCTCCCGGATCAGTCCTAGCAATTTTCAAGAACGTTTAGAACGGTCAGGACTCCCTTCCGAACTTTCCGACTTGGCGGCGACTTTTAATGGCATGTTGGACCGCCTGGAGGACTCCTTCACCCGGCTTTCCCGTTTCAGCTCCGATATCGCGCACGAACTGCGGACGCCCCTGCAGAACCTTCGCGGGGAGGCGGAAGTGATCTTGAGCAAAGCCCGGACACCTGTGGAATATCAGGACCTTTTGGGTTCCGCCCTTGAGGAATATCACCGGCTTTCCAATCTCATTGACCGTCTTCTTTTTTTAGCCAGGGCGGAGAACCCCCAAACTCACATCCAGCGGGAGGAATTGGACCTGAAGAAAGAACTGGGACTTCTCCAGGATTTTTACGGACCGACGGCGGGGGAATCGGGCGTGACATTGGGATTGGAGGCCTCGGAAGGTTTGCGGGCCGAATTGGACCGCTCCCTGTTCCAAAGGGCGGTAGGCAACCTGGTGGAGAACGCCCTGAAACACACTCCCACCGGTGGAAATATCCTGTTGAGCTCTTCCAACGGGGGTGAGACCATCCGCGTGAAGGTCTCGGACACGGGAAGGGGGATCGCTCCGGACCAACTGCCACGGGTCTTCGACCGTTTCTACCGGGCCGATCCTTCCCGCACTTCTTCCTTGGGAGGGGCCGGACTGGGGCTTTCCATCGTGAAGAGCATCATGGACCTGCACGCGGGGACCGTGGAGATCCAAAGCGAGCCATCCAGGGGAACGACTGTCATCCTTTCGTTCCCAACTTCGTCCGTGGAGAACTAGCCCACCTCACCAATGCTGGCACCGTTGGTTCAAACCCCTATAATTTTCCGGCGTGTCGATCTTGGCTTGTTCGGCCTCCAATTCATCCCTAAATCGATCACCGACGGGGTCCACCACCGCCGAGACCATCTTTCCGACCCTATCCTTTCCCTCTTCCAAAGACACCGCCGTGACGGGATGGGAAGCTAGGGGAATATCCTTCGAGGCCGCGACCGCATCTTGGAGGATCTTCTGGTATTGGGTATAGATCCGCCGATGGATCGCCACATGCTCGTTTTCGTGGTCCAAAGTGACTTGGTACTCGCAACTTCCCTCCGGATAAGCGCTGGTGACATAGACATTGACCTTGGTAAAGGAGAATTCCACCTGAACGTTCTCGACCCAAACCGTGTATTCGGACTTGAACCAGGCCTTGGAATCATTCACGTGGAACTCCGCGTCCATCTTATAGTTCCCGTCGGTCAGGCCATAAACGTGGTAATTCTCACCCCCGACCTTCTTGGCTAATTCCTCGATCTCATGGGTGCCCAAGGCGTGGGAATAAACGGGGTCAGCGAACTGGAAAAGGTAGCGGATATCCGCCGTGGCCCCGGTAGCCCCGTCGGTCAAGAGGTCCCTTCTTTCCCCGGCCGCGTGGACTTCCGCCGCCCGAGAATCGAAGTAGAGCCACCCCAAGAAGGCCAGGATGGGGACGGCGAGGAGAAGGGCAAAGTACTTGTTGCTCATGGAATTAGCTTACCCCAAAATGAACAAAGATGAATCCGGAACTATGATGAATGAGATGAATTTGATGCCGGCAAAAACCATTAGTAATTCTTCATCCGTTCTTAAGATGTTCCATATCTCATTGATCTAATTCATCATAGTTGCATTGATCTTGTTGAATAAGGAAGTTCATGCCCGAAGAAACCCAACTCCGCTCCAGGATCACAGCCCAACAAGCCGGGACGACCCTTTCCGATTTCCTTTCCACGCGGTTCCGGTATCAAACCGCCGAAGCATGGGAAAAACTCATCCTCGAGGGGAAAGTAACGGTCAACGAAAAGAAAGCCGACCCCGGCCAAGCCCTCCAAAAGGGCGACTGGGTGGCCTATTCGGTGGTTTTGAACGAACCACCCGTGGACAAGAACATCGCCATTCTCCACGAGGAAGAAAGCTTTTTGGTGGCTTCAAAGTCGGGCTCACTCCCCTCCCACGCTGACGGTAATTTCATCAAGAACACCTTCATTTATTTGATCGGGGAGACCCTCGAACAGAAGGGCTGGAAAGGGGAGCCCCGGCTGGTCCACCGCTTGGACCGGGAAACCAGCGGTCTTATCGTCGTAGCCAAGAACAAGGAGAGCCACCGGAAGCTGGTTGATCAATTCGAAAAGGGGACGGTGGAAAAAGAATACCTAGCGGTGGCGCGGGGAAAAGTGGAGAAGTCCGCTTTTGAAGTGCAGGGCGCCATTGGCAAGGATCCGAGCAGCCAGATCTCCGTTCGCCATAAAGTGGTCCCCGACGGAACACCCTTTTCCAAACCCTCTTTGACCCACTTTGAAAAACTCGAGAACCTGAAGGACTCAACCCTCCTGAAGTGTGTCCCTAAAACGGGTCGGACCAATCAGATCAGGGTCCATTTGGATTCGGTCGGACACCCCATCGTGGGCGATAAACTTTACGGCAGAACGGACGCGGAATTCTTGGAATTTGTGCACCACGTGAAGGCGGGAGGGGATCCCGCTTTCGGGGGAAAATTCGGGCCGGCAAGGCATCTTCTTCACGCCGCTCGGTTGGCCTTTATCCATCCCATTACCGGTACAAAAGTGACCTTTGAAGCACCGGTGCCCGAGGACCTTGCCCAGTATCTAACATCTCACCGTCTATAGGCTTCGGCCAGCCTGGCGCCATAAAGCGATACCACCCAGGATGCCAGCCTCATTGGAAACCCGCCGACTATTCCTTCCCAATTTGAATCGGATCAAACGGGCATTCCCTCCACCGATATGCACCTTGTCGGGGTTCAGGAGAGTGTTCAAAAGTCCAAGGGCATGTTGGACCCTCTTGTTCCAAACTTTCACCCCAATCCTTTTGAGGACCTTCTCCCCTACATACTCGTTGTAGGTCTTATTCCCCCAGGCGGGATGCTGGGCCAGTTCCATGCGTTGCATCAATTCCCCGTTCCAGAACAAAGCGGTCCCCACGCCCGTTCCCAGGGTCACCACCAGCTCCAAACCCTTACCCTGTATGACCGCCATCCCTTGCATGTCGGCGTCATTCAAGAGACGGACCGGTTTGCGCCATTTCTTTTGAAGAGCCGCGGCTAGGTCGAAACGGTCCCATCGAGGATCCTTGAAGTGGGGCGCGGTGATGACGCGGCCTTCCCGAACAACGCCCGGAAACCCTACCGAAACACGGTCAAAGGCCGGAAGACCCATCACCAATCGGCCCAGGACCCCGACCATGACCGAAGGCGGGCAAGGATAGGGGGTATTGATCCGAACGGAAGGGACTACCATTTTCCCCTTGGCGTCCAACACGGAAGCCTTCAGGCCGGTCCCGCCGATATCAATGGATAAAGTGAATGGTTTGGGGCGGTTCGGTTTTTTGGCTTTTTTCATCCGGGCCTCGCGATTTATTTTCGCCAGTATAACGCAGAGAAAAACCCTTTCACCGCCTTTCTATCTGGACTTCCACTTTGACTCGCCTTTAAATGAAGCCATGTCCTCCATGCCCTTTGAGATACTTCCTTGGAACGGTTACAAAGGCGCCCTCTCCCTGACCTTTGATGACGGCGACCCCAGCCAATTGGACGTCGCCATCCCCGAAATGGAAAAGCGAGGCCTGCGGGGCACCTTTTATCTCATCGCCGAAAGATTGACCCGTCCTGGGGAATGGAAAAAGGCGGCCGCTTCAGGTCAAGAGATCGGCAACCATTCCTTGAGCCATAAAAGGGCCAAGACCCTTTCTTCCGGCGAAGAAGAGAACCAAATTGGCGAAGCCAAGAAGATCCTCGAGAACCTCTGCGGGGTTCCCGTCCCGACCTTCGCCTATCCCTTCACTGAAATTACCCCAGCCTTAAGAAGGACCGCTCAAGCCCACCACCTCTTGTCCCGTGGCGGCATGGGCGAATATTACTTCCCTCCGAACAGCGATCCCGATTGGGCCTATCTTCCCAGCCAAGTGGCTTATAGCTTGACCTCCCCCGGTGTTTATAAAGGCTGGGCCGACGAGGCCCTCCGCCGGCAAAGTTGGACCATCCCCCAATTGCACGCCTTCGAGGGAACCGCCACCGGATGGCAGCCCCTATCCCGAAAGAACCTGGTGGAATTCTTGGACTACTTGGTCGAAGTGAAAAAGGACTTGTGGATCGCTCCCTTGGGCGAGGTCGGGTCCTACTGGCGCGCGCAAAAAGCGGTCGAAGAAGCCCAGCCAAAGGAAGATGGCAAAAGGACCAGTTGGGTTTGGGAAAGAACGGACCTTTTCCCCAAGGGTATCCGTCTTAAAGTTATGATGTCGGATAAGAAGTTGAAGGTTTCCCAAATGGGTAAGTTACTCCCATCCTCCCCAAACGGGGTTCACTCTATATCTTTTGACGAGAAGGAGCTCACTGTTGAAACAGCTTAAGACCCTCGGATTCGCCGCCTCACTCTTCCTCATTCTTACGGCTCAAAGCTGGGGGGCATCTCCTTTCCAAGTTCTCCCCTGGAACGGCTCCAAAGCGGCTATTTCCCTCACCTTTGACGATGGCGACCCCATCCATTTGGACCTGGCCATTCCGGAGCTCGACAAGCGCGGGCTC
>CAZLND010000124.1:0-7719 GCA_964560635.1 uncultured bacterium
CGCTAGGTACGTTGAGTTCAAAAAAAGACAGGACTCGGTCCAAAGGGAACTGGAGTGGATCCAAAATCGGATACCAAAGACCATTGAAAAGCCGAAATTGATCGAAGCTATCAATTATCTCCAAAATCGGTCGGGTGTATTCCTCACGAACCTTCAATTCTTGGCGCCGGCGACCTCGAAGGATGGAACCTATGTCGAACTGCCAACGTCGGTCGCGTTCAATACCGATTTCAAGGGGTTGCTTGTCTTTATGAACCAGGTCAGTTTGTCGAATTTATTCATGACCGTCCGCGATCTGAGCGTATCGGCGAACGTTGATCCGGGTCATCCAACGGCGACTATAAAAGCTCAAATGACATTGAGCGGAATTCAGGCGAAACCGTGAAGAGAAACCATTTTATCTTTTTGACTTTGTTCATTGTGGGGGTTGGCTTTTGCCCGCTTACCCGGACGATGGCCCAGCAACAAGATGTTCCCGAGCCTGTTTTTATGAACTTTTCTATCCAGCCACTTTACATTCCGACTTATCATGGCAGGGACCCGTTCGTGCCACTGGACAACCTGGACAGGGAACCCCAAGTCGCGATCTCCGAACTCGATTACCACGGGGTGATCCTTTTGGAGGATACACCGATCGCCCTTTTCACTTGGAGAGGAAATTCGACAATTCAGTACACTCTTAAAACCCGGAAATTGTATAGTGGTGATGAGAAAACCGTTGATGGCGTGGTGGGAGACATTAAAGACTCCGAAGTGGTTTTGACACAAGGGGACCAAAAAGTAACTTATCCTCGTAAATAACTAAGGAGATTTTAGATATGGGATTCCCTTTTTCTCGTTCGATCCGACTTTTTTTTGCTTTTATCCTCCTAGTGGCCTGTTCGCTTTCCCGGCTCCGGGCGGAAGATATCGACATCGATATGGGCGGCAGTTCGGGTAGTGGTTCTAAAAATGTTTCATCGAACACCAAGACTGCCACAAATCCCGAAAAACCCTCCGCCGCTACCGAACAGAGCAAGACCAAAGCCGCTCCAAAAGAGGAGGCTTCCTCGACGGACAAGCCTGTTTCTAAAGGCCTAGGAGTGGTCAAGTCCGTGTCCGTGGAAAGCAATGGTGACCAAACCACGGTCGAGATCAACGGGAATAATCTTTCGAAACCGATCGTAGAAAAAGTCTCTTCCAAAAAGCTTTTGATCAAGATCAATAAGGCGAATTTAGAGATCCCCGGGAAATTGAAGGCAGTGAGGGGGGGTGTCAAAGCTGTGCGTTCTTCAATGCACCCTGGTCACGTCGCCTGGATCGTTCTCGACCTGGATTCGGTCAAACAATGGAATCTTTCGAAAACTGAAAATGGTTATTCTTTGGCCCTGGGGACTTCTTTTGCTAAAAAAGAAAGCGGCGCGGGGGAAAGCACGAATAAAAACATCGAAACGTCGAGTAACGCGAATGAGAAAAAGCTTTTCTTCCGACTTATCGACCTTAATTACAAGCCCTTGGAAAAAGGGATAAAGATCGTTTTGACTTCTGATGGACCGCCTAAATACACGGTCCGAAAGTTGTCCCAACCCGAAAAACTCATCATTCGATTCCGTGATACAAAACTTGAAATTTCCGAAAAATTGAAAAATTTCAAGAATGGCGATAGTGCGTTGAGATTGGGCGGGCTACTTTCCATAGAACTTCGCCAAATTGGACCGCCCTTTTCCCCGATTTCGGAAGCGATCTTAACCATGATCCCGGGTACGGTCCATCAATTGGACCGGGACTTGAACCAAGTGGTCATTACGCTTTCGGCACCACATCCTTCGGAGAAGGCCATCGCGAAGCGGGGCGATCTTAATAAACTCATCACCATGGAAATGGAAGGCGCTGATTTAACGGCGGTATTGCGGACGTTGGCCTCCGAAACCGGATTCGATGTGGATTTTCCCATGGGACCGCTTGGGGGTACGGTAAATGAAAAATTCAAGGATGTGCCTTTTAAGACCGTATTGGCAACCTTACTTGCGCCTGGGGCATATGCCTACGAAGTACAAGGAAATACCCTGAGGTTTGGCTTGCAAGCGAACTTGAAAGCCACCAAGGCCATCATGCCGCAGGTCACTGAATTGGTGAGTCCGGCCGGAGGGATGACCACGACCGTATTTGATACCTTTGTGCGGTCTATTCTCAATCCGAATAACGCCAGTACAAGCACCATTGATGCAACGCGAAATCTCATCGTTTTACACGGGACCGCCGCTGATATTGAGGATTATAAGAAGACCATTAAAGATCTGAAGCTGGACGAAAGTGGCTCCGATGAGAGGATCACTCGGATCGTAAAATTGAATTATGCGGATCCCATGGTTTTGTCGACCATTTTGGGCGCTTATTTAACGCCTGTTGGAAAGGTCCAGATTAAATCCAATAGTTTGGTCATCTGGGAATCCGCCAGCAACATGGGCGTTTTACTTGAGTTGATCAAGGAACTCGATGGAAAACCTGCCCAAGTGTTGATCGAATCCAACATCGTCGAGGTTGACGATGAAAAGGACCTCAATCTTGGGATCAATTGGTCGGCCACCCGCGCTACTGGCGACCCGACCGTAAATATGGGATTCAACAACTTGCCAACAAATACGGTCGGAAATGCCTCGATATTCACTTTTGGCACGATCAAAAGCGGCATGAATATTTCCGCGACGCTTGAGGCGTTGCAAACACACAAAAGAGGGAAAATTATTTCCCGTCCCAGGGTCGCGACCCAGAGTGGAGTGCCTGCGGAAATAAACACCCAAGAAACCGCAATTTATGAGAGTACAACCACTTTGGTTGTTCCCAATGCGGGGACTCAATTCACGACCACTTTCAATACACTCCCATTGCCCATTGATTTGAAAGTCACTCCTCGAATTTCTGACGATGGCAGAATCACCACCATTGTCAACGCGACCATTACTTCTGTTACGGGGCCCCCGCTGGTATCTCTCGGGTCCCAAAGCCAGCCGCCCACAAGCACCCAAATGGTCACGACTACGGTCACCACCAAGAATGGAGAAACGATCGTTATCGGTGGATTGGTCCGTGACTCCATTACGGACACGATCATCGGTATTCCGTTGTTGGGGAGTTTGCCTTTGATCGGCCCGTTGTTTCAGTCCCATGAAAAACAAAACAAAAAAGAAGAATTGGTCATTTTCATCACCCCAACTTTGATTGAAGATTAGTTTTTTCCTTCTAAAAAGTAGATGCCAGGAATGGCATCTACTTTTTTTATTTTGAACGAAGTCGGTGAAACTTTCTCGAGATTTTGGAGAACTAAATGCGCTTTTTAACTGCTGGCGAGTCGCACGGGAAGGGAACCATCGTTATTCTTGAAGGTTTCCCGGCCGGTTTGGCGATCACGAGGGATGATATCGATCATGATCTTTCGAGACGCCAAAAAGGCTACGGCCGTGGCGGTCGGATGTTGATCGAGAAAGACCAAGTGGAGATCTTATCCGGGATCCGAAAGGGAATGACATTAGGCTCCCCGATCACTTTATTCGTCAAGAATAGTGATTATGTCAATTGGGAAAAGATCATGACGCCGGATCTAACGGGAGATAACCCGGGAAACCCACTGAAAAGGCCCCGGCCTGGTCATGCGGATCTCCCGGGGGGGCAGAAATATGATCAACGGGATCTGCGAAATATCCTTGAAAGAGCGAGCGCTCGAGAAACCACGGTACGTGTCGCGGCCGGGGCTGTCGCCAAAAAATTTTTGAAGTCCTTCCAAATCCTGGTCCAAAGTCATGTAGTCCAATTGGGAACGGCAAGCTCCAAAAGCGATCGAATTCCAGAGTTGAAGAATTTGAACGACAATGCCGACCGATCCCCTGTTCGAATGTTGGAAAAAGCCGCCGAAAAGATGGCAATGGCTCAGGTCGATAAGGCCAAAGAAAAGGGAGATACCTTAGGCGGGATCTTCGAGGTGATCATCACCGGAGCGCCAACGGGTTTGGGAAGCCATGTTCAATGGGACCGTAAATTGGATGGCCGGTTCGCCCAGTCGTTAATGAGCATGCAAGCTATAAAAGGGGTTGAGATCGGAAAAGGCTTTGAAAACGCGACCCGTTTCGGGTCCGAGGTCCACGATGAAATTGGATATCGAAAAGATAAGGGCTTTTTCCATTTCACCAACCGGGCTGGAGGAATAGAGGGGGGTATGAGCAATGGCGAACCCATCGTTATTCGGGTCGCTAAAAAACCCATTTCGACCTTAAAAAAGCCGCTTCGCTCCGTTGATATCGACACCAAAAAAGAGATCAAGGCGGCCTATGAACGCTCGGACGTTTGCGCCTTGCCTGCCGCATCGGTGATCGGTGAGTCCATCTGCGCTTGGGTTGTCGCTGATGCTTTCCATGAAAAAATGGGAGGGGATTATATGGACGAAATCCAAGAACGCTATCGGTCATATCTAAAGCATTTGAAAAATTATTGAAGCTCATTGAATGAATATCCCCCCAAACGTGATATTGATCGGGGCGATGGGAGCGGGCAAAACATTCACCGGAAAAGAGTTGTCGCGTTTGTTGGGGTTCCAATTCTTGGATATGGATCAATGGATCGAACAAAAAAGCGGGAAGAAGATCAAAGATATCTTTCAAACCGAGGGAGAATCATTTTTTCGACAAAAAGAGATCGAGGCCGTTGATTGGTTGAAGGATAAAAGAAATCATGTGATCTCCACCGGGGGCGGGGTTTGGGTGAGCGATGAGAATAGGGCCAAACTTCTTGATCTTGGTTGGTGCGTTTGGCTAAAAGTTTCGGCAAAGGAACTCCTTCGGCGGGTCGGGCCTAACCTGGACACCCGACCCTTGTTGGCTTCGAGTCCTGACCCGTTGAAAACAGTCGAGGGAATCTTGGCCCAAAGGGAACCCCTCTATTCTTTAGCTCACGCGCAAGTGGGGACCGATGGAAAAGGCCCGAAAGATGTCGCGCTGGAAATACAGCGATTGTTTTTAGAGGCGAAGCCATTTGATCTGTCCTAAGTGCCGACACGAGAAATGGGCGGAAGATGTTTGTCCTAATTGTGGTTTGGGCCAGAAAAAAGCCCTCTTTGAAATGGCAGAATTGGCGCGAGGGTCGGATCGTTTTTCAGAAGCCTCCAGATTTTATGAACAATATCTTCAATTGGAACCGACGGATCCAGAGGCCCGAAAAGGCAATGCTATCTGTTTATATTTAGGGAGTTTGAAAGATCCCGGTGAAGATTCTTTCAAAAAAGCCGACGAAGCGATCGTTCGGATCTTGGAAACGGACTGGGACTGGGAAAAAGGGCACTTAAGCCGGTTGGATATGTACTTTCACTTCTCCAAGATAGAGACCCTGAAAAAGGAATATGAGGAGATCGCGGCAAAGGACCAAGAAAAAAAGGCGGTCTGTGAAAGGGTTTTGGGCATTGCCCGGTTGACGAGCCGGTTCCACGAGGATCCTCCGGTGATCCAGACGAATATTTTGGATCGGTATCAAGAATTCGAAGGGTTCTTCAAAAAATATTGGCTTATGATACTTGGGATCCCCCTTTTGCTATGGATCATTTGGGGTTTGGCTCAAGTAAGCCGATCGGCCGATGAAAACAAGAAAATGATCCTCGTTTTTGTTTCGTTCATTTTGGGTCTGGCCCTATTGATGCTGTTCTTTTTTAACATGGCAAAACTCAGTAAAAAATCAAAGCAGAAAACCGAGAAGAACGATGACAATCCCAAAACAAATTAAGGTCCGCTTGGGGACCAATAGCTATAGTATTTTTATCCGGGATGGGATCCTCGGTGAATGTGACCTTGTCTTGAGGAAGACACTGAAAACAACCAACTACGCTCTTCTCACAACACCATTCTTGTTCAACTCATATGGAAAATTCCTAAAGAAGAAACTGAATAAGAAAGGCATTGGGTGCCAGTCGATATTGATCCGGGATGGCGAGTCCCGAAAAAATGAAAATAACTTGTTCCTCATCCTGAGAAAAATGGCCAAATTGGGACTCCAACGCGACTCGGCTTTGATCGCATTGGGTGGTGGAGTCATTGGGGACTTAGGCGGACTTGCCGCTTCGCTTTACATGAGGGGAATAAGCCTCATCCAATGTCCTACTACCCTCCTGGCACAAGTGGACGCCAGTGTCGGAGGGAAGACCGCCATCGATTTTTACGGGATCAAGAATTTGGTCGGGGCCTTTTATCAACCACGACTCGTTTTGATCGATCCGGCGGTCTTGGGATCCTTGGATGAAAGGCAAATGAGGACTGGGTTGGCGGAGATCATCAAGTATGGGGTTATTCGGGATGAGAAGTTATTTGAAAAGATCGAAAGGAATGTTGAGTCTTTTCGGAAAAAGGAGCCTGCTTTCTTGTCGGCCCTCATTTCACGTTCCTGTCAGATCAAAGCGGAGATCGTGTCGAAGGATGAGAAGGAAGCTGGTAAAAGAGCTTGGCTGAATTATGGACACACCCTTGGTCATGCCTTGGAATCTTATTTTAACTATAAAGTTTTGACCCATGGTGAAGCTATCGCTTATGGGATGCATTTCGCGGCGCTTCTCTCGCGCCGACTTGGTTTTTGTCACGAGTCGGTCGTCCAAAGGCAGTTTCAATTACTGGAGAAAACAGGATTGATGCGTGCTTTGCCACGTTTTTCCCCTGCGGCACTCTATCAAAAAATGTTGCTGGATAAGAAAGCTCGAAAGGGCCAAATCCAATTTGTGTTGACAAGAAAAATCGGGCTTGTTACCATTCAAAAAAATATCCCACGGTCTTCCATCTTTTCGGTTTTGAATCAATTCCAAGTTGAAACCAAATACCTGCATTAAGTCATTTTAGAAGGGACCTTTTACGTCCGAGATCAATGAGCTGAAAAAAAAGCTGGATGAAAATCCCGATTCGTTGGTCTTTGCCCCGCTCGCGGACGCATATCGAAAAGAAGGCAAACTCGAAGACGCATTGGCCACTTGTAAAAAGGGTCTGGCAAAGCATCCTTCTTACACGAGCGCCCGTGTCGTCTTGGGCCGGATCTATCAGGACCAACAGAAGCTCGACGACGCCCAGGTTGAATTCAAGAAGGTCTTGGACCAAGACCCCGATAATTTAATGGCCCATTCCCTCCTTGGGTCCCTCTTTCTGAATAAAAGCGATTTTCAAGGGGCCATCGAAGAATATCAAAAGGTACTCACATTAAATCCGGATGATGAAGAAACCCAAACCCTTTTGAAGCAGGCCATTGAAAAAGCCGCGGGTGAGCAAAAACCCTCCAAGCCCGTCAAAAAAGATCCCCCGCCTCCAGAGAAAAAGGCCCCGGCCAAAGAAAGTACCGCCACCTTGACCATTGCCGAGCTTTATTTAAAACAAGGTCATTTTGATAAAGCCATTGAGGTTTATCAGGAACTGTTGGCGGATGACCCGCAAAACCTGATGTTGCGGCAAAAATTATCCGAAGTGGTCAATCGGAAACAAAAGGAAGTGGCAGTCGAGAGCGGAGCTTCCAAGGTCAAAAAAAGCGATTTTGTCCAACCGCCGGACCAAAAAGAGGATTCCATCTCGGACGAGGAAAGATCCGGGGATAAACAAGAAGCGAAACAGAAAAAAGGCGACGATTCCAAATTCACCAGTGAAGACATTTTACAAGTTATGCGGCGGGGTGGAAAAGACGACGCGGTGATCGAAGAAAAACCATCCCAGCCTATCAAGAAGAACGAGCCCG
>CAZLND010000125.1:0-4842 GCA_964560635.1 uncultured bacterium
TTTTCATTATGAACCAGATCATATGAAGCGGCTTGTGCTTCGATCAAACTGATCCTGGAACATGAAAAGCCGTTCTATCGAGATCCACTGAAAGGGAGGTCGATATGGAAAATTCAACCGTAGTTAGCTTGGATGACCCCAAGCTGGAAGAAAAGGTCCAAGGTATCGTTCGGGAAGTGGAGGGCCGTTTTTACGTCATCGTGAAGGGGGGACATGTTTTCCTTTCGGGGGACGTGAAAAATCCGGATTTCAAGAACAGGGTCGAGGCCCTGGTTTGGGACGTCGAAGGGGTTCGGTCGATCACGAACCATATCCGGGTGGATAATCTCGAGGACGAAAGCTATCGATTGCTGGAAAACAGGGTGTTGAATTGCCCGTTCAAAGGGGTCGATCTGCTTGTGAGTTAATCGAGCTCCGTTGAAAAGGAAGGAGAACAGGCTTAGTCTTTAAGGAAGGACTAAGTCGATGTTTGGAGGAGGTTCATCATGGCCAATCCTTATATATCGGATCCCAAGGACGTTGAGCTGGAGGAATCCGTCAACCGCGCGATACGGTCGATGGGTACCCATATGCATGTCAGCGCCAGGGGCGGCCACGTGACCGTGTCCGGCACCGCCGATGATTTCGAGACGAAACGCGATATCATCTCGGCCGTGCGGAGCGTTTCGGGCGTTCATGAGGTCAGTAACAATATCCGGGTAGCCCGCACCGCCGACTAAGATCCCGGGCGGCCCCGCTTTTCCCCAGGGGAAATCACGGCTTTCTAAAAAAAGAAAGCCTATATTCCCCGCCTTTTCTTGCCCCCATTAACAGAAGGATGAAAAAGTCTAAAGGCGGACTTTTTCGTATTTTCGTCGCGAATCATCCCTTTGAAAACCAAGGGATGAAAAACGATTCGCTCCTAACCCATGGCTGTCGACAGGGTGAAAAGGCAATTTTCAATACCCTGTTAGGTGAAACTCCCTGTTCCTTCAGGTATACTCCTGCGGTTTCAGTTTTACATTCCAGGAGGGACCTTATGGTTCATCGCTATTTAGCTGCCGGTCTAGCCGTCGTGATGGGAGCCGCTTTTCTGATCACCACTAACGCGAAAGCTGAGGACACAACCATGCCGAAAAAGACACCGAAACCATCCGCTTCTTCCACTCCGGCCGCCAAGAAGGCCGCCGTTAAGAAAGCCAAGTCTTCCAGCAAGGTGGTCACCACCCCGAGCGGTCTCAAGTACGAGATCTTGCAAAAGGGCAAGGGCGCCGTGGCCAAGGCCGGGCAGTCTGTTTCCGTCCATTACACCGGTTGGCTCACCAACGGCACCAAGTTCGACAGCTCGGTGGACCGGGGTCAACCCTTCCAATTCAACCTGGGCGCGGGCCAAGTCATCAAGGGCTGGGACGAGGGCGTCGCGGGCATGAAGGTGGGCGAGAAGCGCAAGCTGACCATTCCCTCCGACCTAGGTTATGGACCCAATGGCGCGGGCGGGGTCATTCCCCCCAATGCCACGCTCATCTTTGATGTGGAGCTTTTAGGCGTTCAATAAGTTAGGTGTCATTCTGAGTCGAACTTTGACGAAGAATCCATGTTTTCAAACTAAAACAGAGATCCTTCGCTTCGCTCAGGATGACATGCGGATTGGAGTCTTTTAAACCATGGCTTCTTCCCGTATCAAATGCGTCGGTATCCTGACGGCCGGGGGCGATTGCCCCGGCCTCAATGCCGTCATCCGCGCGGTCGTCAAGACCGCCGCCCGGCAGGGCATTGCCGTGGTGGGTGTCCGGGACGGGTTCCTGGGGCTTATCCAGAACTCAATGGACCTCCTGGAGATCGGGGATGTGTCCCATATCCTAACCCAGGGGGGGACCATTCTCGGTTCCTCTAATAAAGACAATCCTTTCCATTTCCTGCAAAGGGATCACGCCGGTAAAGAAAGATATTTTGACCGAAGTGGGATCGGCATCGCCAATCTGAAGCGTCTGGGTGTCCAAGCCCTGGTGGTGTTGGGCGGCGATGGAAGCATGACCCTGGCGGAGAAATTCTCGAAAAAGGGCGTCAAGATCATTGGGGTGCCCAAGACCATCGATAACGACATCGTCGGCACGGACCAGACCTTTGGTTATGACACCGCCGTTTCCGTCGCCACCGAGGCCATTGACCGGCTCCAAAGTGTCGCCGCTTCCCACCATCGGGTCATGATCGTGGAGGTCATGGGCCGCAACGCGGGTTGGCTGGCCTTGAAGTCAGGCATTGCGGGCGGGGCGGACATCATCCTCATCCCCGAGATCCCCTATCACGAAAAGAAGATCGGGGAGACGATCCTTCGGCGCCAAAAAGAAGGGAAGAAGAGCAGTATCATCGTCGTGGCCGAGGGGGCTTTTCCCAAGGGCGGTTCGATGGTTTTTGAGCATATCAACCACCATCAAAGGGCCCGTTTGGGCGGCATCTGCCGCCGGTTGGCCCGTCACTTGGAAGTCAAACACGGGGTCGAGACCCGTTCGGTCATGTTGGGTCATACGGTTCGGGGGGGGACCCCCACGGCCTTTGACCGGGCTCTCGCCACCTTGTTCGGGGTCCATGCCATGGAATTGGTCCGCAAGGGCCATTTTGGGCGAATGGTCACTTGGAAGAACGGTGCTTTGTCCTCGGTTCCGCTTTCGGTTCCGGGCGGCAAGATCCGCAAGGTGCCCCTGAACCATCCTATGGTCCAGGCCGCTAAGGATATCGGCGTCTCTTTTGGTGTTTAAAAATAATTGAACCACAAAGACACGAAGACACTAAGAAAGACAAAGGATAAAGGGAGTTTGTTTTAAATCCTTTTTGGTCCCGCTTTTCTTGGTGCCCTTGGTGCCTTGGTGGTTAAAAGGTTCAATATGACCGCCGACCAAATCATCGACTTGCTCGACCTGAAGCCCCATCCTGAGGGCGGCTTCTTCAAGGAAACTTACCGCAGTCACGGCCAGATCCTGAAGTCCAGCACTGGGCAGCATGAGCGCCTTTTCTCCACAGCCATCTATTACATGCTGACACCCGGTACTCTCTCGAAATTCCATCGCCTGTCCTCGGACGAGGTCTTTCATTTCTATATGGGGGACCCGGTGACTTGGGTGCTTTTGGGGGCGGGCGGCCGGAAACGAAAGATAGTCCTGGGCAACGACTTGAGTGGGGGTCAGGAGATCCAAATGGTGGTCCCCGCGGGGACCTGGTTCGGGGGGTATTTGAACGAGGGTGGCCGCTACGCCTTGATGGGCACCACGGTGGCGCCAGGCTTCGAGTTCTCTGATTTTGTCATGGCGCGTAGGGAAGAACTTTTGATGCTTTATCCTTCGTCCGAAGCCGATATCCTCAAACTGACTTGAACCACATCCAGATGAAAAATATATTATGATTTGTGGCTCTACACCGATCTCAATATAATTTTTATTGAGGATCGGTATGAAACTTTCCGGGAATTGAAATAGTACATATAGCTGTTCGTTCGTCATCAAACAACTGGAGGACTTTCGTGAAGAAACTACTGGTTATGGCTTTGACCCTGGGATTAACGGTGGCCTATTCGGTCGTTCGCGCTGAAATGAAGATGGATATGGAAAAGTCCGAAAAGTCCAAGAAGGTCACCTTGACCGGGACTTTGGTGGATGTGGCTTGCTACTTGGACGATGGCTCTACGGGCAACGACCATATGGGCATGAAGAAGTGCGGGACCGAGTGCCTCAAGGGTGGGAGTCCGGCGGGTCTGTTGGTGGACAAGAAGCTCTATATCCTCGCCTTTCCGGCATCGGCCTTTGCCGATTATGTCGGCCAAAAGGTGATGCTGACCGCTACTGATTACGGGAACAATAACATCATCCCCCTCACGGCGGATGCTATCGATAAGGATGGCAAGAAAAAGAAGATCAACATCAAGGGCAAGGCGATGATGTGACAAAGCCTTCCGTGGCGAAGCCAAAGTGAAAAGGCTTTGTCATGGCGAGGAGCCGTCCCGATAGGGACGTTTGCGACGTGGCCATCTCAGGTTTAAAAAGGGGCACCTATTGGGTGCCCCTTTTTTGTTTTCCCCGGTTATCGGTCAAACGGTAGAATGCCTTTCATGTCCAAATCCCTGAGCCCCCAACAACTCCGCAGGTTCCTTTCCGTCGCCCGGTTCGCCGCCCAAAAGGGCGGGCAAAGGGCCCTGAAGTATTTTCGCAAGAAAGTCTCCGTCATCAAGAAGGTCGACCGTTCGCCCGTGACCCGGGCCGACCGGGAAGCCGAACAAGTCATCCGGGGTATCCTCGGGAAGGCTTTTCCCGACCACCAGCTTTGCGGCGAGGAATTCGGTTGGGATAAGAAAAACCAGGCCGACTTCAAATGGTGGATCGATCCGGTGGACGGAACGAGGCAATTCATTCGGGGTATCCCTTTCTGGAGCACGCTCGTGGCCTTGGAATATAAGGGAGAGGTCGTGGCGGGGGTCATCCATCTGGCTACCATGGGCAACACCCTTTGGGCTGGGAAGGGTTTGGGCTGTTTCGCCAATGGAAAGAAAGTTCATGTCTCCAAGATACCCAACCTAAAGGGAGGCACCCTCACCTATGGAGGTCTACGCCTTACGCCCAAGTCTTATCGCAAGCGGCTGACGGACCTTATCGCGACTTGTTATGACGATCGGGGTTTTGGGGACGCCTTTGGCCATGTGCTGGTGGCGACCGGGCAAGTGGAAGCCATGGTGGACCCGGTGGTGAAGCCTTATGACGTTGCGTCCGTGAAGATATGTGTAGAAGAGGCGGGCGGGAAATTCACCGACCTCAAAGGGGCCAAGACCATTTACGGTGGGAACGCCCTTTCGAGTAACGGTAAAGTGCATTCCCAAGT
>CAZLND010000125.1:4942-7671 GCA_964560635.1 uncultured bacterium
AGACCATTTACGGTGGGAACGCCCTTTCGAGTAACGGTAAAGTGCATTCCCAAGTTTTGCGAGCCGTCCGGTAATGAAGAAAAGAAATTTGAACCACTAAGGCACCAAGGGCACCAAGAAAACCAAAACAAAGGCAAAATTCTGGATTTAGAAACATTTTTTTGCTGTTCTTGGTGCCCTTAGTGTCTTGGTGGTTAAATAGGTTTTGCTGAAGTCCTTTAAAAGGAGGCCGTCATGGGAAATTGGCATGATCCGCACAGCCTTATCAGCATCGTCTTGGTCGGACTCTTGACCGGTTGGCTGGCCAGCAAGCTGGTGCAGGGCAAGGGAATGGGCATCATTCCCGACATGGTAGTGGGTATCCTGGGCGCCCTATTGGGCGGGTTCCTGTCCAACTTCTTCCATATCCCCATGAATAACTGGTGGCAAACCTTCGGCGTTTACGTGCTGGGCTCGGTTGTATTGCTGGTGAGCATCCGTCTTATCAAACCCTCGAACTAGAAAGACAAAATGATCTACAAGAAAAAAGTCGTGGTAGTCATGCCGGCCTATAACGCGGCCAAGACCTTGAAGAAAACTTACGATGAGATCGATTGGGATATCGTGGACGATATCGTCCTGGTGGACGACGCCAGCCGGGATGAAACCGCGAAATTGGCCAAAAAGCTTGGTATCAAGACCTTCGTCCATCCCCAGAACCGGGGTTATGGCGGCAACCAAAAGACCTGTTACGAAGCGGCCCTCAAGCTGGGTGCTGACATCGTCATCATGCTCCACCCGGACTATCAATATACGCCCAAGCTCATCCCTGCCATGGCCCATATGCTGGCTTCGGGGCTTTATGACACGGTCCTGGGATCCCGTATCTTGGGCGGCCAGGCCCTGCAAGGCGGCATGCCCCTCTATAAGTACATCAGTAACCGGTTCCTCACCCTTACCCAGAACGCCCTGATGGGGGCCAAATTGTCCGAATACCACACGGGTTATCGGGCTTTCACCCGCGAGGTCCTCAAAGCCGTTCCTATGGAAAGGAACTCGGATGATTTCATCTTCGATAACGAAATGCTCTCGCAGATCCACTATTTGGGTTTCCGTATCGCCGAGGTCACCTGCCCCGCGAAATATTTCGCCGAGGCTTCTTCCATCAACTTCGTGCGAAGCTCCGTTTACGGGCTGGGTTGCCTTTGGGTGGCCTTGCGATTCCGCCTAGCCAAGATGGGATTGGCCAACCCCGGGATCTTTTCTTTTAAGAAGTGAGGCCTCGTGAAAAAGCTGTTTGGCGAGAAAAGCTGGGCTTCGGATGAAAGGGTCCAATTAGGACTGTTGTTCCTCTTCGCCTTGACCGTCTTTTTCGCCAAGTTGGGCATGAACGGCATGGCCAACTATGACGATTGTTTTTACGCGGAAAAGGCCAAGCAGATCCTCCAGAACCATAACTGGTGGGACCTGACCTACAACCACCATCCGGCCCTTGAGAACCCGCCCCTTTATATGTGGCTCATGGCCCTGGCCTTCAAATGCATGGGCGTCACCGTTTTTGCCGCCAAGGCCCCCTCGGCCCTGATGGGTGTGCTAACCGTCCTCCTGCTTTATCACTTCGGAAAATCCCTCTTTAACAATTGGATCGGTTTTTACGGGGCCTTCATCCTGACGGCTACCTATCCCTTTTTTAAATACGCCCGCCACGCCATGGTGGATGTGACTCTCACCTTTTTTGGGTTAGTGGCCCTTTATTCACTCTTCCTCGCCCTTCGAAAGGACCGTCGGTTCTTCCTGTTTTGGGGATTGGGGATAGGGTTTGGCATGCTGACGAAGAGCGTGTTGGGTTTATTCCCGATGGTGATCACCGTCATCTTTCTACTATTCATTTCCAACCGGCGCAAACTGTTGGACCCTTTCTTTTGGCTGGGATGTTTGGTCGCCATGGTCGTAGGCGGAAGCTGGTATTGGGTGGAGTACTTGCATTTCGGAAATAACTTCCTCAACACCCATTTCGGATGGCTCATATTCCAAAGGGGGCTGGTCGAAAAGCCCATCACCCGCTGGACCCGTTATTCCTATTTCACTGACCTGTTGACCTATTACTGGCCCTGGCTGCCCCTGGCTTTGTGGGGTATCTGGCTGGGGATCAAGAAAGGCTTGCGGAAGAACGAGGATCTGTTCTTTCTTTTGATATGGCCCTTGACCATCTTTTCGGTGATGAGCGTGATGAGTTCTCACGCCTTGTGGTACATCTTGCCCGCCTTCCCAGGCTTCGCCCTTTGGGCCGCCTATGCGCTGGATCATGTGTTATCGGCCCAGAACAAGGTTAAGTTGGGCAAGATCCTCATTGGGGTGGGCTTAGTCTTGACCGTGGTCTTGAACGCCCAGCCCTATGCCTTGGACCGGGACCGAGAGAAAGACACTCGCATCGTGGCCCCTTATATCAAGCATTTCTGTGGTCAGGGAGCCAAGCTCATTGCCATGCGGGAAAGCTTTTATGGGCTCAACAACGCCATGTTGTTCTTCTCGGACCATGCCGCCGAGCCGCTCTATGACAACGCGGATGGGGTGGAAAAGGAATTCCAGGATAAAGCTGTCGTTCTTTGCGTGGTCCACCGGGGCGATATGGATGACGTCCAAAAGACCGTGAAGCAGTGGTATCCCGTGAAATACGGGGAAGACTTTGTTCTGCTTTCTAACCAGAAACTGGACACGAGTGACGTTAGAAGCGACCTTTTAAATTGACC
>CAZLND010000126.1:0-7599 GCA_964560635.1 uncultured bacterium
TATCCGGCCCGAGCGCGTTGGGTTGTGCCGCCACCAAGACCACTCCACCCTGCCCCGGACGGACCACGATGCTCTTATTGATGTTCGACGTCCCGTTCGTCCCATCGTCCCAATGGACTTCCAGCTCATAGACTCCCGGTGTCACGGCGCCACCGTTATCACTGGTCCCATCCCAACTGAGCTCGACCGTTCCCCCGCCTGTTGTCTTGACCGATATCTGGACCTGGCCCGCCAGGTCACTGCCGCCCGGTGTTACCACCGACGAGGAGAGTTCAACATTGGTCATTTGCGCGCCCTTGGGCGAACCCTCGGAGCCATAGAGATGCCGCACGATCTCGCCCACCGAGTTATAGACCAGCGCCGATACCCGCGCGACGCTTCGAGTGACCGCCACTTGTTGGGTAACACTGGAGACTTGCCCATTGGGGCCCACGCTGGCCACCTGGACATAGTAGACGCCGTTTAAGACGGGGTTACCGCCGGCATTCGTCCCGTCCCAATTCCCCAGGAGCCCGCCGGTGTAGGAAATCCCTATCCCACTTCCCTCACCCGATAAGGCCGTGACCGCGTTCGCACTCAAGACCACGCCCGGAGCCGGCTCCGTTAATTGTAGATAGGCAAGCTGTTTGACCTTCTCCCCCGCGCTGTTATAGACGCTCACGATGACCGTGTAGGCCCCAGGGATAGTGGGGGTGCTGGTGCAGGTAAAGGTTGCCGTTGAAGTCGGTGTTGGTGTCGACGTGAACGTCGACGTATTGGTGAAGGTAGGAGTTTTCGTGGGGGTATTAGTCGAGGTGACGGTCCGCGTAAAGGTTGGAGTTGAGGTCGGCGTGGGCGAGTTCGTCCAGGTAAAGGTGGAAGTGGGCGTCGGCGAATTCGTCGGGGTTTTGGTAGGCGTAAAGGTCATCGTCACGGTCGGCGTGTTGGTGAGGGTGGGCGTGTTCGTGGCGGTGAAACTATTGGTGGGAGTGAATGTCCAAGTGAAGGTGAACGTGGCGGTAGCCGTGTTTGTCGGCGTCACCGTCCGCGTATTCGTAGGGCTGTTGGTGTTTGTGGGAGTGTTGGTCGGCGTCGACGTGTTCGTCGGCGTGTAGGTGAAGAGAGGGGTGTTGGTAATCGTTGGTGTATTGGTAAAGGTCCAGGTGTTCGTAGGCGTCGACGTGTTGGTAGAGGTGAAAGTAAAAGTGGATGTATTGGTAAAAGTGCGAGTGTTCGTGGCCGTCGGTGTATTCGTGATAGTCGGAGTATTTGTTTGAGTAGGAGTGGGCGTATGGGTCGGGAGGATGAAGGTTGCGGTCGAGGTTAGGTCGGTCGTGTTGGTGTTCGTGGGCGTATTGGTCTTAGTCGGTGTATTGGTAGGGGTAAAACTGTTCGTGGGTGTCGGAGTGTTGGTTTTTGTAAGCGTAGGGGTTGGCGTATTCGTATTCGTGAACGTGTTCGTAAAGGTATTCGTAGGGGTGTTAGTGTTCGTCGGTGTGCGGGTCGGAGTGTTCGTATTCGTGAAGGTATTGGTGTTTGTAGGCGTTGGCGTAAACGTCGACGTATTGGTGAAGGTGTTCGTAGGAGTGTTCGTGTTAGTCGGTGTGCGGGTCGGTGTATTCGTGTTCGTGAATGTGTTGGTTTTGGTGGGAGTGTTGGTAAAGGAGTTCGTCGGCGTGTTGGTGTTGGTCGGGGTAAAGGTATTCGTAGGAGTGTTGGTTTTAGTGGGAGTGGGGGTGAATGTCGGGGTCGGTGTGTTGGTCTTCGTGGGCGTTGACGTGTTCGTCGACGTATTCGTGAACGTGGCGGTAGCCGTGTTGGTCGGCGTTACCGTCCGCGTGTTCGTAGGCGTGTTCGTGAAGGTATTCGTGGGTGTATTGGTTTTAGTGGGAGTGGGGGTATTTGTCTTGGTAGGCGTGTTGGTGGGGGTGATGCAGGGGATGGTGTAATTGATGACCAATTGGAAGTTGTAGCCGATGAAAAAAGGCACCGAACTGGCATTGTCGATGGTCAGCACATTGTTCCCGGCCGTTATGGATCCACCCGGGACCGGGAAGGTCCGGACCGCTTGGTTCGTGATGGTCGTGGTCGGGTTCGGGTCGGACTGGATGATATTCCCGTTCAAGGTGGAGGTCGAATTATCATCCACCGCCAGATTAAGGGTCGCGGTGATGCCGGTGGCCCCGGCCGGGATCGTGAAATGATGGATGACCAGTTCCTTATCGGCCCCATTGCTGGTGCCCGCCGCCGTCGAGCTAGCCCAGGGCACGCCCGCGATACCGGGACCCGTGGGGCTTGTCCAAAGGACGGCGTTGGACCAGCCAGAGCTATTGAATCCCGCCTGTGTCCAGTTGGCCGGTTCGGCGGCACCGATGGAGCTTAAATACATCAACTTATCCGCCGTCCCGGACGTTTCCACCTGCGAAGTGTATCCACAGGGGGTCGGAGTCCAGGTCGGGCAACCGGTGGTCTGTCCCACCGGCATGGTCAGGTCCGAACCGAAATCGGTCCCATCGTTATAAACGATGGTGGCCGGCGTCCCGTTAGCTTGGAAGACCGTGACGACGAAGACCTTGTTGGTCAGATTGAGAACGGGCAGGTTGAAGTTATAACCCGTGATATGGTTCCCACCCCCCGTGAGGTTCACGTCCGCGGTGGAGCTTCCCAAGGAGACATAACCCGTTCCGTTGGCGTTGGCGTAACCCAGTTGGACCGTGACGTTGGAGGTGGCTCCGGGGGCGTTGGTCCAAAGATTGACGGTGTAATAGCCGGCGTTGATGATGCCGGAAAAGGTGGGGGAATACCAATAAAGGGGCGTACCCGAAAGTACCGAGGTCGGGGTGAAACCATTTGCCGTTCCGGTGTTGGTGGGAACCATCGCGTCACCGGGGTTCGTGGTTTCAGACGCGGCCGCCCCCGTCAGGTAATAAGCGGACGGGAGGGCCGAACACTGCGCGTAAAGATCATGAGAGGTCAGGAAAAATACGAATAACGATAACAGTCGAACGCAAAAACGTTTTAAATGGTTTAGAGATAAATTTACCTGCATCAAATGGCCTCGCCGTCTACAAACGGAAAAATCGTTGGGTCTATAGGGACCGGTTAATTTTTATTGGTACTGAATATTGTCCACATACACCGTGACCGGACCCGCGCCGGGAAGGTCGCTGACGTCCGCAGTATTGATGACGACCCCGAAGAAAATGGTCGTATTGTTACTTGGCTGGTTGAAGGTATAGCTATATTGGGTATAGGTGGTAGTGACCGCGAAAGGGTGGTTAGGCGCGACCGAATTGCCTCCCCCAAAAAATTCGATACCCGTACCCGTGTAAGCCCTGCTGGTTTTCGCGTAGAAACTCAAGGTTGTATAAGCCGAAAGGTCTGTCGCGGGCCCCGTCACGTTCCAACCCACGTATCCGCCGCCACCACAATTGGAAAAGAACCACATAGCGTCACCCGTACCGGCATAAGGCGCATCCGTATTGGCTAGGTCCGAACCGGTGACCGCTCCCCCGCCCCCATCAAATTCGCTTTCGCCGGTAGCAACATGAAGTGAATCGTCGAAGATGACCAACGACGAGGACACAACCGTCGTCGCCGTAAAAGTCGCCGTGGGTTTGATGGCAGGGGATGTGACGGGAACGCCTTTGGACATACAATTGATCTGCATGAGCAGGGCCCCAGCCGCCAGTACCAAGACCACCACCGTTTGTTGGATATTCTTTTTCATCGACTTCCTCCTTCGTTCCCGTTCACTGGAATCGTTTTCAAAACCCGAAAGATCTTTCACCACCAAGGCACCAAGGGCACCAAGTACAGCAAAAGGAATATTTTTCCAAAACCAAAATTTTATTTCTCTCCCGCCGGACCCCACAAGTTCTTGAAAGTCCAATAAGACTTGCGCAATTGCCGCATGTAAGGACTGGCCTTACCATCACCCTGGGACGTAATACCGAACCATTCCTCATGGCCCATGCCATCGGGGAAAGGTCCCGCCCACTGACCCTTGCCGGATTCATGTTGGGTGGCTGGCTTCCAGGCTCCCGCCTTCCACCATTCGTCGCACCACTCGAAAACGAATCCCCCCAAAGCGTTCCCATCACCCATCCCGTTGGCCCGGTTGTACTCGATGTCCTTCCAGGCGGCCGACAGGTATTTGGATTGATCCTCTTCGTCCTCGCCCTTCCCGTTGAAAAAGGCCGGGCACCCGAACTCACTGATGAAGACGGGCCCGTCGAAATCCTTGCGCGCGTTGTCCCAAAGGTCGCCGAAGCCTTGGCTGCCCCTATAGGAGTTGATGCCTACCATGTCCAGGTCAGGGGCGAATTGAGAGAGTTTGGGGAGAAAGCCGGTTTCTCCGACGCAAGCCGCCACGGGGTGATCCGGATCCAAGGAATGGACCATCTTGCAGGCCCTCTCGATGAGGTCGCAGTAAGTGGCCGGGTATTTGTCCGCGTTGGTGTGGGTCCCCGCGCCGTAGTTGTTCTCGTTGCCCAGTACCCAGCAAAGGATGTAAGGCTCGTCCTTATACTTGAGGACCATGTCCTTCAAGGTTTGAAGGATGTGCTCTTGTTGTTGGGGGTCGGTGTAGTCGGTCCCCTTTTCCCAGGTGGAACCCGAATCCGTGGCGTAAGCGCCGAAAGCCACGCCCATGGCCACTTTGACACCCGACTCGGCGCAGAACCGGCTTATGCTTTTCTTGCTCTTGGCCCCGAAGTAAAGCCGGATGGTGTTGCAGCCCATGTTCTTCAAGAGAGCCGGATCCCCGATGGCCTTCTCATCGACGTCTTGGGCGTTGTTCTTGTTCTTGTCCACCCAGCTGTCGAAGATGCCCGAAGGCTCATCCAGGTCGGTAAAGCCCACCATGTTCTGAAGGTCGGGGCTCTGGCCCACTTTGGTGACCCCGTAACACATTCCCTTGATGAGATAAGGCCTGCCGTCCACCGTCATGCCCCAGCGGTGACCGGAATATTCCACCAGCTTGACCTTGCCCGTTCCGCGGGTCCTGAGGACCTCGTTCGAACGGGGCGGGTCCTTCTTGTCCGACTTCACGAAATAACCCGGGTTAAGCTTGATCACTTTTTGATCCGGCGAACCGACGTTCTCGATCTCGATAGCCGCGCCCTTCAGTTCCAGGTTCAGCTCCGGATGTTCCCGGACGATATAGAGAATCTGTTCCTTCGACTTTTGCGCCAAGCTCGCCGACCAGCTCCAAGAATCAGCCGAATTCTTGCGGCTCGAGGCGGGGAATTGGACCAGCACGTTGTAGAAAGCCCGCAGGGCCGGGACCCACATTTGGGCGTCCTCGAAGGTCAGGCCGATGAAATAGGATTGGGCGGCCGGGTCTACCGAGCTGGCGGCCCAACGGTAGAAATTGACTTGAGCCTGGGCGGGGTCGCCTTGCCACAGACCGAAGTTGTCTTTGGGAACGTCCAATTGGTCCTTCAGCTTGAGATAAGCCGGATCCCGCAGAACGCTTTCTTTATTCGGGTAGAGTCCCTCTCCCACGGCCTTGGCCAAGCCCGCCGCGTCCTTCACGATGTATTTATAGTCAGCCGTTCCCCAACCGGAAAAGGTCCCGTACTTCCCGTAATCCACCAGGCCCGAGGCCGGCTCCGCCACGGTAAAAGCGGCGGATCCCATTCCAGGGCTAAGAAGAACGACCAAGAGAAGAATGGTGCGGCTCATGAAGGATTTCATCTCATACCCCTTATTGATAAATGATGTCGTCGACGTTGACTTGGAACGGAAGGCTCGCCTGCGGCACCTGACCGTTATTGATGGCGATGGTGAAGAAATTCTGGACGTTGGTCATGGTGCCGAGGGTCGTGATGGTGTATTGGGTCCAGCTGGTTGTCAGGGCGATGCTGGCGTTGGAACCACCCGCGGCCGACATGCTGATTGTGGCGACCTGATTCGCCCGCGCCCAGAAGGTGACCTGCGTGAAGTTGGCCGAACTCATGTCCGGGCCCGGAGTCACGCCAAAATTGTGATAGTCGGGAGTGTTGGAAAAGATGACACCCGCGAAAGTGGAGGACCCATAATCGGACAGAACGTAATTGAAGCTGGCCTTTCCATCCTTGGGGTTTTGGTTATCCGCCAGATTGACCGCCTGGACCGGAGGCACGCCGGGGAAGAAGAAATATCCCCCGCCCGTGCGAAGGCTCTCGTCGTACATCACCCAGGGACTGGGGAAAGCGCTGTTTCCAATGATCGGCTGGGTGGGAATGAGACCATCGTTGACCTTAGGGGTGCAGCCCAAGAGGAGCGCCGTTAAGACCGGGATCCATAAGAATTTTTTCATGTCCTTCTCCTTTTAAAAGTTCAGTTTGTAGGTGGCGTAAAGCTCATCAATGGGCAGGTTCACCCCATTTATCTGGGCATATTGGTAAGGGTCGCTCGGCAGGTTCTCCCAGCGCTCATACTTAAGGGAAACCTCCGAAGCCCCGAATTTTTGGGATGCCTGGACCAGGTAAAGCAATCCAATGGTCTGCCCGAATTGGACGTCCCAGTCTTCCGGCCCCCAAACGTCCCGGCCATAACCCAGCGTGAGATGGGTATCGTTGAGCCGGAGCATCAAGTTGGCGTCTAGACTGTTGGTGGAAGAGCGGATAGCGGTCGACTGACCCAGGCTGGCGGTGCTGTAACCACCCTCCAAGTCGGCGACCCAATGGAGGTCCCCGGTTTTCCACATGACCACGCATTGTCCCGAGGGCAGGTAGCCGTCGGTGGGGGGCTGACCGAGGGAGCCTTCCCCTTCGAAGATCAACTGACCTTGGGCGCTCACATAACTGGTCAGGTCCGTGCTGGTGGGATAATTGAACATCGAGCCGATGATCCCGAAGGAAAAGTCCGTGTCCAGGTCGGTGTTGACGTTCCACAGGCCGAAGTTGTTGGGGTTGTAGCGGAAGAACCAGCCCTTGCCGTTGTTGAAAACGAAGGAGAGGCTGAACCGGCTCATCTCGCGGTTATTAATGCCCGAGATGGGGTCCATGGTGACCCGGAATGGATCGAATTGGCTGCGGGGAGAGACCAGGGGCACTCCGGGTGAACCGGAATAGATAAGAGGGTTGGGGCCCACCAGGGGCTTTTGCACGGTCGCGTCGGCCGTGATGAGACAGGACGTCGCCGGTACTTGGGTGATCTCGCCCGAGATCCTTTCCAGGTCGCCCGCGATGTATCCGCTGTACTCGCCGTTGACCATGAAGGAGTCGATACCGGGAATGCTGTGGGTGGTCAACTTGAGCTGGTAACCCAAGGCGTCTCCCTGGTCGTTGGTGGTCGCTTGGTAAACCTGGTAGTTGGTCCCATAGGTACCGGTCCCCGGGGCCACTGGGGTCACATAGTTATAAGGCAGGTTGGCGTTGGCGGGACTATAGAGGACCACCGCATCCGCGACGAGAACATCCGCCACGGGAACCTTCCAGAAAACCTCGAGCTCGTTCTGGGGCTTTTGGACATAAGCGGCCGACTGCAGGACCGAGACCGGAAGGGCCGGAGCGTAGGTCGTGCCGCTGGAAAAGGCCGTGTAAAAAGAATTGAGCGAGAGCTTATCGATGACCCCAAAAGTCGTGGGGCCGATGTTGTGTTTGTATTTGGCGTAAAGCTCGCCCGAAACAC
>CAZLND010000127.1:0-7533 GCA_964560635.1 uncultured bacterium
ATTCTCACGATCGAAATGACGGTCCCAAAACCGCATGGCCAAAAAAACGGCCAATAAAGTTATACCAAGGATGCGGATGTCCGCGGTCAATCCGATCAAACTCCCCACGATGAAGTCCCATAAATAACCATTCCATTTGTTGCGCCTATAAAAGTAAAAGACGGAAAGGCTCACCGAATACATCACCGCCAACGGCATATCCTTAGGATTCGCGGGAATATCCCCCGAAAAACGGAACGCTGAATAAAGGGTGACGGGGCCTAAAAGTGCCCACCATCGATTCCCCAGCCCATCCAATAGAACTTCATAAAGAGCCCAGAAAACCACCAATGCGAAAATAAGATTGAAGAGGTGCAAATGAGGAGCCTGCATGGAGTGGCTAAAAACGCGCGCCAAGGCCGGGTAGAGGTAATTGTGAGAGGCTTGTTCAATGCTGAAGATCTCTTTTTGGTCTATCTCCGGGGTGAGCATGTGAAGAAAATGCTTTAGGTACTCTTCCCCGCTGATGTACCAGTCGAATTCATCCCAGGTGATCCCATAATCCCGAAAGGTGAAAAGAGCTGTCAGAAGATAGAAAAAAACGAAAAAATGGAACGGGAGGCGCCGGTGGGTCGCTTTGTCGGGAATTCTCATCGATTCAATCCTTCAATTCAAACACCGCATAGATAAAAGAACCCCTTCTCATCCGACCATGCGAATAATTTTGCCGGTATTCAAAACGGTTTTTGCAGGACCATGTAAATGTTATGGAAGCTGTAGCGGTTGAAGAGGGGCACCCAGGCCATCCCTCGGATGAGCCGTCGGTAAAAGCCCAAAGGCAAGGCACGGAACAAGGGGTGGGTCTTGCTATTGAAAGCCAAGCTTCCGCCCAGATAACCGGCGGAGGCGATCCGCGACCCTTTCGGCACCAAGGACTTCATTTCCCTCATCGTAAAAAGGAAAAGATGATCCTCCCCTGCGGGGCCGAATTGCATCTTTTCCAACTCCTTGCGTTTTTCCTCGCCGGCAAAATTCGAGAAAGTCGGCAGACGTTCCCCTGCCTTCTCGGCATTAGGCGTGGTCACCACCAGGAACCCGCCCGGGTTAAGACGGTCCAAGGCTCCTTGGACGACCTTTTCCGGCCAGGCACAATGTTCGATGATCTCCGCCAGGACGATGGCGTCGAAACGCGCTTCCGCTTCCAAGTCCTCAAGGTTCGAATGGACCCATTCGATGTCGCCCTTTTCATACTTCAACCGGGAATAGTTCAGGAACTCTGGGTTCAAGTCAATGGCTTTGACTTTGTATCCTCTCTCGGCCAACATTAGGCTCATGTTGCCCTGGGCGCAGCCGATCTCGGCCACCCTCCCGCCGAAGGGAACCCGGCTGGCCACCAGGTCCACCACCTTCTCGATGCGGTCCATGTAATTGCGGCAGGCGGGTTTGTAGGGATCCGGATTGTCGATCTCCCGCTGGTCAGCTTCCAAAAGGAGGCGAAAGCGGCCCTGGAGGGTTTTGGCGAGTTCAAAACTATTCTTCATTGTGTCCTCGTTCGCGGGTCTGGCGGTTCAAAATCCGATTTTTTTCAGGAGCTTGCCCTTGACCCGGTTCAAATGGGTCAGGATGGTCAACGACTGAGGATGGATCAATCGGGCGGGTGGTTCCGAGGCAACCCAAGAGGCCAGTTTTGGGCTCTTTCGAGAATAACCCTTCTTCACGTAAAGAAGGATGTTCTGGCTGTACCACCACTCAACGGAAGGGTCTTCCCATGTCTTCAATCTCAAACAATCAAAAGCCAAAAACCCACGTTTTTCGAATTTTTCAGCCCAATAGCCAGGCCATTGCTCGTTGATATGATGCTCGCCCCCCTGTCCGGGGATGGCGGAGGAAAAAAGGACCGCTGGCGCCAGATTCGTTAGGTTCGCTACCAATTGATCGGCCGAAGCTGGCGAAAGATGTTCGGCCACTTCCAGCGATACCGCCAGATCGAATTTTTCCTGAAGTATGAATGGCTTGTCCAGGTCCACGCGCAAGAATCTTTCGCGTGGTATTTCCAGGACCGGTGTTTGATTACCATCCACGCCAAAAATGGACTTGGTCCCAATCTTTTGGAACGCCTTAAGCCATGAACCCGCCCCACAACCAACGTCCACCACGGACCGAATAGGGACCAGCTCCTTTACCAGGGGAATGATCCGCATCGCGGACCGGAAGGAACCTTCCTTGATGCCCTCGAAGAAAGATCGGTCGTATTTCAATCTTGTTTTTTTCAATCGGCACCCTATTCAGTCGCCAAAGAGAACGGAACACCCGGCTAAAAAATTACCGTCCCGCTTCCTCTCGGCCCTTTTTAATAGCATTCCACAAAGCGCGCAACGCGGAGTAATTATAGGACAAAAAGGACCCAGGAATACGCCAGGGGTGGAAGACATTCGCCTTACGCAGTACGGTCTCACGGAGATCACGGAAGAGCATCATTTTCCAGAACTCCCACGAGGGGAAAAGATGCCGGAAGGCGAAATAATGCCGGTTGAAAGGTACCCACCATTCGGGATTGGCTTTCACGGGGACATTGATACGGCATCCGCCTGTGGGAGCCGCCAGATGGGTCAACCGGGCCTCCGGGTCGAAGACGATGGTCCCGCCCGACTTCCATAGACGCACGGCCATGTCCGTATCTTCACGGAAGGCCGACCCGATGTACTGGGCGTCATAACCGCCCAACTTCCTTAAGAGGTGCGTCCGGGCCGAATGATTGCATCCCATGAAGGTTGCCACGCCAACCGTCCTCTTCTGGCCATAGATCGAGAAATATTTGTAGTCCAACAAACGAGGCCACCCACCGGGCCTTTCAGGGAACTGGGGTTTGTTCTCTTGGTCCACGCCTCCCGCGACCGCCTGGACCTTTCCGTCTTGGTAATTGCGCAGGTGCATGGCGATGAAATCCACCGGCAGCACCACGTCGTCGTCAATAAAAATAAGGACATCGCCCTTTGCCTCGACGATAGCCCGGTTCCGGGCAACGGTTAGGCTGGGCGGCTGCTGCCTCAACCACCGGATCACTCCCCGTCGATTGGCGTTCGCGAGGAAATCTTCGGTCGTTTTATCGTGTTTCGGCGTTTGGTCGATGACCAAGATCTCGAGTGGTTTGGGCTTCAACTTCAAGGCCGACCGAAGGGTATCCAAGAGGACCGATTCCCGATTGTAGGTCGGGATGGCTAGGGTGGCCGTCACAACCTTGGCTTTCATGGCGCGGATCGCTTTCCCTTTCATTTCGGTCCCCTCAAAATGGCCCCAACCTCTCCCAACACATCCTCGACCGTGATGAGCCGCATGCATTCATTATCAAAGGGACATACCTGACGCTCACAAGGGGAACAAGGCGTCTTTTTTTGAAGCACTCGCACCCTGGGGCCCCGGGGCGCCCATTGCTCGGCCAGGTTGGTCCCGGAATAAAGGGAAAGCACAGGGGTCCCCACGGCCGCGGCGATATGGGCCGGACCCGAATCCAATCCGATCAGAAGTTCGCAATCCCTCAAAAAGGCCGCCAGGCCGGGCAGTCCTAGCAAGCCCGCCATCAGGAAGACCTTCCTTTCACAGGACCCGGCGATCGCTTCCATCTGAGGTCTTTCCCCTTCCGTCCCGATCAGGACGATGTCCCGGTCACGGGGCAATCCTTCGATCAACTTTCCCCAATGGTCGGCGGGCCAACGCTTGGCTTCAGAAATATTCGTCCCGTGAAGAGCGATGACGGGCCGGGTGATCCCCACCTTGCTCTTGGCTTCCCTTTGGGCCTTGTCATCCTCGGGAGTGGGAAAAAGCCGGGGAAACTCGGGTCTTTCCCGAAGGGGTATACCCGCCTGTTCCAGGCTATCGAAGTTCCTTTCACATTCATGCAGGCCTTTGCGGTGCTCCAAGGGATGGGTCAACAGGAATCCAAGTCCCGTCCTTGCCACACCCACACGGCGGGGGATGCCAGCCAGGGTCATGGCCCAAATATGCCGGAAGTCGCCCCTGAGCTCGATGGCGGCGTCATAGCCGCCCGCCCGCAAGAAAGCCGCCAATTCCCCAACCCCCCGGCCCGCGGTCCCCCGGGCGAACCAAGCGGTGGCAAAAACCCTCGGACTCGACCGCAATCCCGCCCGTTCCACTATGTCCTTGGCCCAAGGCCCAACGAGCAGATCCACTTGGACTTCGGGCAAGGCCTTTTCCAGGGCCTGAACGGCTGGCAGGGCCAGGATGACATCCCCCAGGTGGTCCAACCGAAGTACGGCGACCTTCCGAAGACCCTTCCACTCGATCCTCTGTTGGGAAGGATGGAAGGCTAGGCAGCCAAGCCCGTCCAACAGTCGGATCGATCCCCTTTTGAGGGGCGACTTGAAGACATAGGAACGGTCTGGGTCTTGCCGCAGGTCTTCGGGCCTCAAAGCCGGGCTCCAAATCGGTTCATGCTTTTTTCCTCCGCAAGGCCGCCAAAAGTCCGTTCCAATCCTCCGGATCCAGGCCCCGCAATAGCCACATCAAGACCCCATAGCCCAGGGGTCCCAAGACGATCCAATAAAGCCGGGGGTCCTGATGGATAGCCAGGCCCATCAGGACGCAGGACGCCAGGCATGTCAAGAAGGGCCGGATGAGGGAGGCCCAATCCAACTTTCGAAGGTAAGGCGCCGCCAACCCAAAGCCCAGCGCCAATCCAAAAGCTTCGCATAGGACAGTGGCCCAGGAAGCCCCCACTCCGCCCATGCGGGGGATGAGGATGAAATTAAGGACGGCATTCACCACGAACAAGATGGCGAATTGGAGGTTCAAACGCACCACATTGTGGATGGCCAGGGTGATCACATAAACATGGCAAACGAAGTAAAAACCCACCGACAACATGAGCACAGCGAACATAGGCACCGATGGCAGGTACTTCTCGCCGGAGACCAATAGGATGATGGGCTGGGCCAAAAGAAAACCGCCCGCGGTGGCGGGGATCCCCAGGAGGAAAAGGAATTTGATGGAACGACCGGCCATCCGGCCAAAGGCCCCCGAGTCATCACGCACCGAAGAAAAAACCGGGAAGACCGCCGTTCCGAAGATCTGGGAAAAAGCCAGGATGACGAAGATGATCTTGGCGGCCAGGTCGTAGAAACCCACCGTTTGGTTATTATGGGTGAGGCCCTTGAGGATGACCGAGTCCACCCGGTAATAAAGCATTTGGAGGGAACCGAAAGTGGCCAGGGGGATGGATTGTCTCAGGATGGCGGCGGCGTCCGATAGTCGCAGACCCGACAGGTCAGGTTTCCAACCCAGCTGATGGCCGCGCCAAAAGAGGGCCAGAAGGGCTACCCCGCTGGCGACCGTCCAAACGGCGCAGGCTTCCACTACTCCGCCACCTGATTCCACCACCATCACGATCCCCAATAGCCGCACCGCCGCGGATAGGATATTGGTAAGGGAGTAAAATCCCATGAGCTCATGGGATTGGAACAAGTAGATGTAGCCGCCAGCGATGGAATCCAACAGGATCCGGAGACCCATGACCGCCATGCCCATCCTGAGGTCAGGTTCATAACCCAGGGCGAAGGAAATACCCATCAAACCAGCCCAAAAGACCAAGGAAAAGACCGCGCGGATGGCGATGGCGTAACGCAGATAGAAGAGGGCCTTTTCCCGGCGATGGGCCACTTCCCGGACCACTAACACGTTCAAGCCTAGGTCGCTGAAGATGGCCAGGATGGAAACCCAGTTCACGGCGAGAGCGTATTGGCCATAAGTGCCCACATCCGTCCAGCGCCGCGTCAGGTAGGACAA
The DNA here is from genome assembly GCA_964560635.1 of uncultured bacterium. Lineage (GTDB taxonomy): Bacteria > Oederibacteriota > Muellerivitia > Muellerivitales > Muellerivitaceae > CAZLND01. The sequence goes on from CAZLND010000127.1 coordinate 5,779, forward strand.
CAGGGCCCAGGAGAAGAGCCGAGCGGCGGCTTCCGAACCATAGAGAAAAAGAGTGTTATGAGTGATCCGGCGGGCCCGATTTTCGGGTGGGTTCATCACGACCTCGGGAGATCTTGGATTTGGGAAACTTTAACACCCTTTCTCTTTTCAGTGACAGAAATATTGGGCTAGGTTAACCTAGGCGGGCCTTTTGGGAGCCACCCGCCGGACTCGAGGAGATCCATGATCGAGAAACTCCAGCAACGCCTGGACCGCCTTCCCTATCCTCCCGCCGCCTTCGCGGCCTTCTTCGGCGTCCTGACCTTCCTGTTGCGCCTGCCCTTCCTGTTCCGTTACGACCTCTTCTTCGGTTCCGATCCCGGCATCTGCTACCTGATGCCCCTTCGCATCCTGCAGGGGGACAGGCCCTTTTATTTCTATAGCGAAACCCATCAAGGTTCGACCGAATCCTATTTGACGGCTTTTCTTTTCAAGGTCTTCGGCCCCTCCATACCGCTGGCCGCCGGGCAAAGCCTGTTTTTTTGGTCGGCTTCGGTGGCGATCGGGGTTTACCTTCTCATCCGCGCCACCTCGAAATTCCACGGCATTTTTGGCGGCCTGATCGCCGCCATCGGCGTTCCCTACACCCTGATCTATGTGACCGTTCCTTATATCGGATATCCCGGCAGCTTTTTCATCACCATGCTGCTTCTCTTGGAAGCCTTTTTCATCCTGGAGAAAGGCCCCGGAATAGGAAGGATCTTTTGGTTCGGGTTCACCATCGGGACCGGCCTTTTCGTGGGTAAACAATGTCTACCCGCCCTTGGCGCTTCCCTCCTTGCTTTGGCCTTCTTACGATCGCCCGCTTGCGATTTCCGGAAGCTCTTGCGGCCCCTTTGGGGGATCTTGGGTGGCTTAGGATTCTTGGCCGGATATTGGCCGGAGATCCTTTATCGATGGACCCATGTCACTTATAGGGATTTTTCCAGCCTCGCGACCCCCTTTGGGATGTTCGGCAACCTAAAAGAATTCCGAAAAGCCCTTTTCGCCTATTTCGACGCCCATCCCTTTTCGAGGATCCCGACCGATATTTACTTCTATCACGGCATCCCCTTTTGGGGGGTCCATTGCGCCGGACCCTTGGACCTCATCTGCGCCGGGTTGGGCTTTTCCGTCCTTTATTTCGCGGGCGTCCGCCTCAAACGTTCCTTCGCCGAAAAAAACGCGGGTCTCTTCCTCTTGACCGGGCTGCTTTTCGTCAACATCATCGCGGTGGTGATCAGCCGGGAGTCCCTGCAGGAGATCTTTCATGTCCGTAGATACCTTCATACCTCGGCCATCACGCTCTCGCTTCTGACCGGTTATCTCATGACTTTTTATTTGCTGAAGACCCGGACCCGATTCTGGCGCGGGACCTTGATCGGATTGGCTTTGTTCTTTCCCCTGCACGCCGCTTTCCACGAGTATTCCCTGTTGGCGCTGCCGGACGGTTTACGGGAACTGCGCTGGGTGATACAGGACATGGAGGGACAGGGTTTCAACCGAGGCGTTTCCAATTACGGCCCCAATTACAGCATCAATGCCTTAAGTGAGCAGAAGGTCATCATCGCGAATTGGGACGGGGATCTGATACCCGAATACGCGGGCCTGGTCTCCCAAGCGGAAAAAATGGCGGTCATTGGCTATAAAGGCGAACCGGCAAAGGATCGGGTGGATTTCAACGGTCATTCTTATAAACGGATCGGCGAGACCCGTCTGGATGAGATCATCCAATGG
>CAZLND010000128.1:0-7487 GCA_964560635.1 uncultured bacterium
GGTTGATGGGAAAGATCCGCGTCCATCTCCACCACCGCGTCCGCGCCCATGGATCGGGCCTTCACGAAACCATCCCGGCCCGCCCAACCCCTGCCCTTGAGGGTACGGTCCCGTAAAAGGAGGTGGAGTTTCTTGTCCTTCTTCATCAGTTTTTTGACTTCTTCGAAGGTGCCATCCGGCGAGGAATCGTCCACGATAAGGACCTCGGCCTTGGGCACGCTTTTGTGGAGCAGTTTGACCAAGTCCCCTACGTTGGCCCTTTCGTTGTAGGTGGGCACCATTACGATCGTCTTCATGGATTTCCGATCAGACGAAGGCCTCGGTGAAGCTGGATAAACGCCGGGCCTTCCAACAATTTTTAATTTTGAGTTTTGAATTTTTAATTAAATTCAAAACCTTCCTCAATTTAAAATTCAAAATTTAGAATTAAGAATTAGAGTTTCAACTGCCTTTCGACAGCGGCCAACATATCGGCTTCCTTTAGGTTGTCCATGCAGGATGTCTTTTGGGTGCACTGGTTCTGGTAATAGCACTGGCAAGGGGAGACCGGTAGGACTTTCTCGCCGCTCCCGTAAAGGTCGATCTCCGCGTCCGAGGTCGGACCGAAATAAGCCACCAATCTTTTTTGAAGGGCGATGGCCACATGCATGGCCAGGGTATCCCCCGTCACCATCACATCACATAATCCGACCAAGGATGCGAACTGACGAAGGGTGTTTTCGGTGCCCGTTGGAATGGCGATGCCTTTTAATTTCTTCACCATCGCGGGCATCAATTCCCGCTCCTCCGGCCCGCCATAAAGCAGTAAGCCGGTCTTAGCATTCCTTTTCCGGATCTGTTTGGCCAGCCACACAAACCCGTCCAAACGCCACCGCTTCATGGGCCAACGCCCGCCCGAACCGATATTGAACCCCACTATCTTTTTGAACTTGCCCAGTCCCTTTTTCTTGGCGAACTCCGCGCCCCATTGTTTTTCTTTTTCGGTCAGGACGAGTTGGGGTTTTTCGCCGCCGTACTTGAGCCCGCCCAATTGGAAAAGATGGTCCTGGTAGGTGCGTTGGTTGGCTCGTTTGACGGTATCGAAGATGCCCATCTCGAACCATTCCTCAGCGGTGGACTCCAGGGGTGTCAGCACGCCTTCCTTGGAAAGCCCGAAACCCTTTTTTACTTTAGCGTTGGCCATCTGGAGGATGGCGGCGGCTTTGCGGCCCATGTCGAAATTGAAGGCCCTTCCAAAAGAGGTCGCCGAAAGCAGACCGGGCAAGGCGGGGTCAATGCCCAGCAGGACATCGATATAGGGATTTTTTTCCAGTAAGGGTTTGGAGGAATTCTCGGTGACCCACCAGATCGCGAGGCCCGGGTTGTTCTTTTTGAAAGCCGGAAGGATGGAAGTGGACCGGAGCACATCCCCCGCCGCGTCCAGCTTGATGATGAGGATACGTTCGGTAACGGGCTCGTAACGAGGACAATCCTTACAGACGACGCCCTCCGCTTTATGGGGAGCACAGGGTTTTTCGCCGGTGAAATGCCGGCAATCCGGGCGGAAGAAGAGCATGGCGGTCCTTGTTGGTTTTAACGGATTTTAACGGATTCTAGGCCCCACCGCCACTGCGACTTCCCACAAAAACGTCCAACACGAAGCCACAAAGCCTCAAAGTAAAGCAATGTCTTTTCCAAACAGATCTTTTCTTCGTGTCTTAGTGGCTTTGTGTTGGCTTTGGGTTCAATTAGAGGATTTCCGGGCAGTGGCGTAAAGAAGCAGGCCATTCACCACGAATACGTCCGTCAGCTCGAAGCCATTCTCTTTGAGCGTGGCCGCAAGACGGGTCTTGGTGAAATGGTGGATATGGCCGCAACGGTACTTGTGGTATTGGCTTCCGCGGATATAGCCCATGTAAAGACAGTTCAAGTTGAAGAGCACGAAAAAAGGTCCCATGAAAAAATCATAGGGCACGGTGATGAGGAAGGTCCCCTTGTCCTTGAGGATACGCCGAACCTCCCCCAGGACCTCCTCCAGGTTGAAGACATGTTCCAAGGTTTCGGACATCAAGACCACGTCAAAACCCTTGGCCTTGAGTCCCGTCTTGGACAGGTCCCCGCAAACCTTATAGCCCGTCAGCCTTTTGTTCTTTTTGGCCCATTGAAGCATCTTGCCGTTGATGTCCACGCCGAATACCGGCAGCCGGCGGACATTCCACCAGCAATTGGCGCAACCCAGGTCGGCCATTTTCATGCCCTTCTTGAAATGGCTCGAGACGAAACGGGTCAACCTCTCGTAACGGGAACGGTGGTACCAAGCCCGGAACTTGCTGACCTTTTCCTCGTGGGTTTGGTCGTCGTAATAACTGTCGTTCATTTCCTGGTATTCCACTTTGGCCAATTTGGCGGAGCTGAAGGTGGAAATTCGGTTGAGCAAGGCGTTGGCGACGGATAAAAGGACAAGACAAAGGACCAGGGCCCAAGGCAGTGAAAGACATCCGCGGCTCATGACCAACCACAGAAGCCCCGCCGCGCCGGCCGAAACCCACAAGGCCAAGAAAAGATGCGTCCCCAGGGAAGTCCGAAGCCGGATCTCCTGGTTGACATAAACCACGTTGTAAAAAATGTAATGGAAGAACTGGTTGGCGAAGGTGCCCAGGCCGAAGGCCCATTCCGGGCCCAAGCCGAATTGGGAAACCAAAAAGAGGGTCAAGCCCACGTTCAGGGCCGAGCCTAGCGCGCCTCCGAGGAGGAAAACCAGGAAGGCCGGGTGGCGCCAGCGGTTCATCAGGTGGCTATGGGGCACGAGGTTTCCTTTTCAGTTGTTCACAAGAAGCTCTAACAAAACCTTTTTAACTTTGATAAATTTAGATAGAGCTGGATAAAGTCCTCAAAATCCTATTTTTTTAGCCTTATCTAGATTCATCTATCTTCATCAGAGTTCCAATACCTTTGGCTTTGTACAGGTCCTTATTTCCGACGGATCCAAAAGCTCACGCTTCTCCAGTATCTCTCAGCCGCGTCCTTACCCTGAAAGAATTCCCCAAAATATTTTTCGATCAAGGCGGCCTTCTTCAGGAGCATGGCTTGCCCGGCCCAAACCACCTCGAATTCCCGGTTGAAGGAAAGGAAGGCTTGGAGCAGGTATTGCTCATTATAAAATTTGAAGTCCTCCATCACCAGCTTTCGGGGGTAATCCATCGGCAGGAAAATATCGTGGAAATGGGCGCAAACGCCCTTTTGAAGCCTGGGCAATATCTCCAAGAACTCCATTTGGACGTCGCTTCCGGTCCTCAGGATATGGCTGGAATCAACGAAGAGGATGTCCCCGCTCTGGAGCGATTCGAACTCGCTCATCGACACCTTTTGGACATTGGTTTCCAGCAGCTTGGCGAGTCCCGGTACCCCTTCCCGCAAGGTACGGCTGGGATAGGGTTCGATGGCGGTCAAATGGCAGGGTTTCTTTTCCGTGGCGTTCTTCACCACCGCTTGGGCGGCCAAGAGGGTAGAAAAACCAGCCCCGATCTCGATGATACGGCGCGGTTTCAAATGACGGATGAGGCAGTAATAAAAACCGGCGTCCGCTCCCCGGAAGGACGGGTTAGTGTGGTGGTATTCCTCCACCTCCGGCGGCTGGGTTTTCTCCTGAGGGAGGCTCTTGAATTCCTCAAGATATTTCGGGGCGATGCGGTTCAGAAGGGCGGCTTGTTTTTCGAGCTTCAGTTCGATGCCGCGGAGGGAACTTTCTTTGTCCCACCCGAAACTTTCCAGTTCGCGCAGATCCGGAACGGGTTCCTCGTACCGGTTGGGGATAAGGCTGACCCCCATCTTTTGGTAAAGGGGTAACAGCTTTTTAAGGTACTTGTTCAAGGAAGAGGTTTCCTTTATGCGTTGGGTGTAACGAGAATGCAAAATCGATTGGTTTTAAAAAAATCTATTTATCTTTGTCTTTCGTCGTTCTTGGTGAACCCCTGGAGAGCCTCAGCGTCCTGAGGCTCTCCAGGGGCTGGTGCCCTTGGTGGTGAGAAAGGTTTTTGGGTTCTTAACGATGCCGACTCAATTTCTTTTTGAGTTCCTCGATGAGACCCATTTCGGTGGGGTCCAGACCTTTAAGATAGGCCAAGTAGAGACTCACAAAATCACCCAGGTAGATGACGGATAGCATCTGGGCCAACAGGGACCGGCCTTGGGATTTCACTTCCCGAACACCCGCCACCTTTGAGCCAAGCACGCCTTTGAGGATCTCGAATCGCTTTTGGATCTGGGGATGGTCGCCCTGGGGATGCCGCAAGAAGATGACCCCGATCTTATTCAAGAGCGGGTCCTTGTGGGTGAACCCCAATATCTCGTTGTGGTTCATCTCGGACACCATGTTCATCAGGGCCACTTGTTTGGAATTCTCATTGAGCTGGCCACGCCACCGTAAAGCCACCGATTCGAAATGGTCCTGACCGGCGTAAAGCAGGGGCAGTTTACCGTGGAGGAACGAGGCCAATTGTTTGGCCGGATTCTTGGAAGCGGGATTCATCTGGCCATATTGCCGGGCCAGGTCGACCAGAAGACCCATGCTCTCTTGGAAATCCTCTTCATATGAACGGATCAGTCCCGCGCTTTCCAAGGCCGTCAGGAGCGTGACGAAGGAATAACCCGGCGCCGCGGCACGGGGAGGCAGTCCTCCAGGAACCTGGCAGAATGGTAGTTTTTTCTTCTTGGCCTGGGCCAGCAATTCCCCGCCCGAAGAGATCACCAGGACCTGGGCTTTTCGTTGCAAGGCTTGCTTGAAGACCGAAAGGGTTTCCTCGGTGTTGCCCGAGTAACTGGAGCAGACGACCAGGCTATCCTTGCCCGCCCATCCAGGCAATTCGTAATGGCGGTTGACCGAGAGAGAGAAGGGTGTGGTTTTCCAAAGCAGCGTCCGCAGGATATCGCCCCCGATGGCCGACCCACCCAACCCAGCGATGATGACATGGTGGATCTTCTGAGCGTTCAGTTTCGGAGGGTGATTCAGGACCCGGTATCGGGCGTCCTGACAGTGGAAAGGGATATCCAGGATGTTCTGGAGCATGCCGGAGGGGTCGAGTGCGGCGAGCCGTTGGGGTTGGTCCAGCAAGGTCGGTGTTTTCACGGGGATACGATAGCAGAGGAAAAGCGCATTAGTGAAGCGGAAGTTCCGTGGAAGAATAAGGGAAGGGTATAATGTCGCGCATGGCACCCGAGAAAAAGCCCAAACCAATCTCCATGGCCCCTGGAAAGACCAACCCCTGGTCCAAGGCCGCTCCTTTGGCGGTAGTTCTGCTTCCCTTCCTTTTCTACTTCCCCTTATTTTCAGCCAAGTTCTTTGACTTGGATGACCATGAGAACATCCTTGAGAACTCCCTTATTCACCACCTAGGGCCCCAGGCCCTTTGGAAAATGCTAACGACCTTCCACAGCTTTGACTGGATGCCCCTAACTTGGTTCTCCTTCGCGCTCAATTACCAAATGGGCGGGGATGATCTAACCATCTACCATTTGACCAACGTCCTGCTCCACGCCTTGAACAGCCTCTGGGTTTATTGGCTGACCCTGCGGATCCTCCGTTTTTCCCGCCAGCCGAATAGCTTACCGGCCCCGGACCGTCCCGCCTTCGAGACCTGGGTCGCCTTCTTGTCCGCAGCGTTATTCGGATTGCACCCTATCCATGTGGAATCGGTGGCTTGGGCATCGGAGCGCAAGGACGTGCTTTTTGGCTTTTTTTTCCTGGCTTCCCTTTACGCTTACTTGCTTTACGCCGAGGGGCAACGCCGCAGGCGCTGGGTTGCCTACGCGATTTGTTTTTTACTGTTCTTTTTTTCCCTGATGTCCAAGAGCGCGGCGATCTCCCTGCCGCTGGCCCTTCTAATACTGGATCTTTGGCCTCTGCGCCGGGTAACTGTGACGTCTTGGACAAAACTTCTCTTGGAGAAACTCCCCTTCTTCGCGGCCGCCTTCCTTGTGGGGATCCTTTCTATACATTCCCACGTGAACACCGCCTATACACTTTCCCCCGAGATGACGATCCTTAAACCCCTACACGCTCTCTTCTTTTACATTTGGAAAATGGCCATTCCTTGGGGGCTCAGTCCCACCCTTTACCCCATGCCCAACGATATGAGCGGCTTTCGTGTTGAGACCGTCCTTTGCGGGCTGGCGGCCTTGGGTGTGTCGGCTGCCTTGGTGATCTACCGGCACCGGTGGCCCTGGGCCCTCGCGGCCTGGCTTTTTTACCTGATAACGGTGGCGCCCAATATGGGCAGCCTCCTGGTACCAGGACATGAGGGGATGGCCGCCGCCGATCGATTTACCTACCTGCCTTGCATCGGTATTTTTGTTCCAGTTGCGGCAGGAGCCGCCTGGTGGCTGAGACGCAGTCAGGCCAGCCTGTCCGTCTTGGCCGCTGTCTTGATGCTGGGTTTGGGCCTGCTCACATTGTCCCGGGTTGATCTCTGGAAGGATTCCGAATCGCTTTGGAGGGATGGAGTAAGACGATATCCGGATTCCGCCTACTTCCACTATCAATTTGCCATTTATGAACTGAATGCCCGCCGATACCCGGAAGCTATGGCGGAGTTCAAAATGGTGGAGGGCGACCCGACTTATGGGGCTGAAGGTTTAGGCGGTGAAGGAATTGTCGACTTTAATTTGGGTATGTACGCGCAGTGTATTCCGCTCTTTCAAAAATGCCTTGAGATAAATTCCCAACTGATGGATGACAGGGTCTATCTTTGGAAAGCCCTAACCACCCTTGGCAGATATAAAGAAGCACTGGAAGTGATCCTGGTCGCCGTCCAACAGGACCCGGATGTCGGCCACCTCTGGAACCTCGTGGGTACCAGTTACGGTAACCTTAACGACACAACGAACGCGCTTGCGGCCTTTCAAAAGGCCTTGAGCCTAGACCCGGATAATTCGCTCTATCTTTTCAACTTGGGACTCACATACCAAATGTCCGGCCATTTGACCGACGCCATCGACGACTTTGAAAAGGCCGCCCAAATCGATCCCAAAGATGCCCACATACGCCTTATCTGGGGAGAAGCCGATCTGGAGGCTAAAAGATCGGGGGATTCGCTGAGACCGCTCACGGAAGCTTGGGAAATGAGCCATGATCCCCAAGCGGCGGGAGACTTGGCCAAAGCTTATCGGGCTATGGGACAGATGGAAGAGTCAAAACAGTTCGAGGCACTGGCCAAGGCCACGAACAGAGATTTCCATTAATAAGGCCCAAGGATAAGGCACAATTCATGTTCATACCTTTTCTTCTTTTCCTCTTCGTCTTTTCTATTTATTTACGCACTGCTTGCGCCACCTTCAATGTTGCCGACTCGGGCGAAACCATCACGGTTTGTGACCTATTAGCCATTGGTCATTCCCCCAGCTATCCCCTTCATGCCCTTTGGGGCCGCTTGTTCTGCCTGCTTCCTCTGGGCCAACCCATGTGGCGTGTTACCTTATCTTCAGCAGTCACAGGAGCGTTAACAGCAGTTATT
>CAZLND010000129.1:0-7484 GCA_964560635.1 uncultured bacterium
ACCACCGGTAATAAGTGGGGTCATACCACCACCAATTGTTGGAATAGTAACGCGTCCAAAAGCAATTGGAACCGATATACCAACCATACCAATGGTAACCCCAATTATCGTAGTAGTGGCAATAGTTGAATCCGGTGCCCGTGTGCCAATAGTAGTGGTTCACCCGATTTTCGCTGACGTTCAGGCCGACGATCTGGCTGGTGAACCTGGCGTTGACGACCGCGGACATATGGGTCCGAATGGCGGGAGTGCTCAAACTGGTCCTCGCGAAGACCTTGGCCCGTAAGTTCTCCCCCTTCGGACCAGCCGAGGGGTAATGGATGACCGAATGTTCCCGGTCGGTCGTTACGAACTGCTTACGTTCGGTGAGGGGATGGGGATAACTCCGAACGCCCGCCTTCCTGAGCTGCTCAGACACCGGGGACGAATGCCAAGCCGAACCGCGGTTGTTGGCCACGCCTCGGTTGTTCGAATTGGAACCGTTATTCACGCCTTGCTTGTTCCAACCGTTCCGCTGGGCATTGTTGGCATTACCGCCATTTTGCCTTTGGGGTTTGGAAAAACGAGTGCCGCTATTTCCACCGGTCGCCGGGCGCGTGTTCCTGACGCCGTTGCCGCGATTGAAATTCCTCTGTCCGCGGGGCTGGGTGACCCTATTTGCATTGGACCTTTGAGGCCGGGAAATCTTGGGAGATTCTCCACTTTCTTGGTGTTTGGAACCGTTGTCCCCGCTTTTTACGGACCCGCTGTCACGGCTTCCGGAATTATCGTCCTTGGCTTGGGAGCCGCCAAAACGTCCCCCGTCCATTCCCCTCCCGCCGCGGTCCTCGTCACCGCGGGCGAACGCGTTACCGGCCAGTACAGCGATGATCACGAACGAGATGAATGCTTTCATGGAAACCCTTTCTGCTTATGGAATGGGAACATTATACAAATTCCCTTGTGAGGTTTTGACGAGTTGACCCCCCATGAAGTTTCGAAGGATTGAAAAAGGCCGAAAAAGAAAAGACCCCCGCTTTGAAAACAGGGGTCTTGAGGCCTTTTTCGATGTAAACCGGTCAGCTATTACTGCTTTCCTTGCACCAGCTTATCCACCACTGAAGGGTCCGCCAAAGTGCTGGTGTCCCCCAAATTAGCCGTGTCGTTCTCGGCAATCTTGCGAAGGATACGCCGCATGATCTTGCCGCTTCGGGTCTTGGGAAGGCCCTCGGCGAACTGGATCTTGTCCGGCTGGGCGATAGGCCCGATCTCCTTGCGGACGTGCTGGACCAGTTCCTTTTTGATATCGTCCGAAGCGTGGATTCCGTCCTTCAACGTCACATAAGCGTAAAGGGCCTGGCCCTTGATGTCATGGGGATAACCCACCACCGCGGCTTCCGAGACCTTGGGATTGGAGACTAGGGCGCTTTCCACCTCGGCGGTCCCGATACGGTGCCCCGAGATATTGACCACGTCGTCCACCCGGCCCATCAGCCAGAAATCGCCGTCCTGGTCGATACGGCATCCATCGCCGGTGAAGTACATGTTGTTGAAAGTGGCAAAGTAGGTGTTGATGAAGCGCTCATGGTCGCCCCAGGTGGTGCGCATGATGCCGGGCCAGGGTTTCTTGATACATAGCTTGCCGCCCTCATTGCGGTTACATTCGCTGCCGTCGTCCCGCAGGACCACCGCTTCCACACCGAAGAAAGGCCTAGAGGCGCTCCCCGGCTTCAAGGTATGGGCTCCCGGCGTAGGCGTGATCATGAACCCGCCGGTCTCGGTCTGCCACCAGGTGTCCACGATGGGACATTTTTCCCGGCCCACATTGCGGTAATACCACATCCAGGCTTCCGGGTTGATCGGCTCACCGACGGACCCCAGCACCTTCAAGGAACTCAGATCGTACTTCTGGGGCCAGGTCTCCCCCTCGCGCATCAAAGCCCGGATGGCCGTGGGGGCCGTGTAGAAAATATTCACCTTGTGTTTGGAAACCACCTGCCAGAAACGTCCCGGATCGGGGAAATTGGGAACACCCTCGAACATGAGGGATGTGGCGCCATTGGCCAGGGGCCCGTAAACGATGTAGCTGTGGCCCGTCACCCAGCCGATATCGGCCGTGCACCAATAGAGGTCTTCCGGGTGATAATCGAAAACATAACGGTGCGTGATGGCGGCCCAGAGCAGATACCCGGCGGTGGTATGCAGGACGCCCTTGGGTTTGCCCGTTGAGCCGGAGGTATAAAGGATGAAAAGAGGATCCTCGGCCTTCATGGGTTCGGCCTTGTGGTTGGCGCTGGCGGTCTTCATCTCGTCATGCCACCAATAGTCGCGCCCGGCCTTCATGTCCACCTTGCCCTCGCCCCGCTTGAACACAAAGACGCTCTTGATGGTGGGGCATTCTTTCAATGCCTCGTCCATGATGTTCTTGAGCTGGATGGTCCGGCCGGCCCGGAATCCAACGTCGGCGGTGATGACGGCCGAATTGTCCGAATCCTGGATACGGCTTTTGATGGACTCGGCCGAGAACCCGGCGAAAACCACCGAATGGATCGCGCCGATACGGGCGCAGGCCAAAAGGGCCACGGCCGCCTCGGGGACCATGGGCATATAGATACAGACCCGGTCGCCCTTCTTGACGCCTTTGGAAAGGAGTACGTTCGAGAACTTGCAAACCTGCTCATGGAGCTGGGCGTAAGTGATGCGCTGGACTTCCTCGTCCTTTTCGCCCTGCCAGAGGATGGCAACCTTATCCTTGGTGGGACCCGTCAGGTGACGGTCCAAGCAATTGACCGCGACATTCATCTCCCCGTCCTCGAACCAGGTATGCTTGATGATGCGATTCTTGGTGTCCCAGGTGTACTCCAACGTTTTAGTGGGCTTTTTGAACCACTGAAGTTCCTTCTCCGCTTGCTCCAGCCAGAAATTATGGGAGTCCTTGATGGAGCGGTCGTACATTTCCTGGTATTTTTCGGGAGAGCCGATATAAGCCTTGGCGGCGAAGGCCGGCGGGGGCGGGAAGGTTTGGGAGTCTTTTTGTAAAGAAGTGATGGATTGCTGTTGCGGAGCCATATTTCCTCCTTAAAATGGGAAGCTGGATCGGCCCCCTAGTCTAATGCCGGGGTGCCAAAAGTCAAACCGGGATTAAGCGAACAGGAGCAACATGAAAATCCTCATTGCGCCCGATAAGTTCAAGGGCATCTCGACCGCCCAGGAAATTTCCGAAGTCCTCCGTAATCAGCTCCAGAAAAGCCTGCCCCAAGCCCAACTCCGCCTCTGCCCTATCGCCGACGGGGGCGAAGGCACCCTTATCTCCATCATTTATGTCCTCAAGGGTAAGACCATCAACACCACAGTGAACGATCCTCTTATGCGTCCCAAACAGGCGCAGTTCGGCATCTCCCAGCTCCCCGAGAAGAACACCGGCATCATCGAGGTATCCCAGGCTTGCGGTCTTTTCCGCATGACGCCCGAGGAACGCAACCCCCTAAAAGCCTCCAGCTACGGCGCGGGCGAACTGGTCATCGAAGCCGTTAAGAGACACAACGCCCAACACTTGAAGATCGCCTTGGGCGGGAGCGGCACAGTGGACGGGGGCCTCGGTTTTTTACAAGCCCTGGGAGCCATCTTCAAAGCCAAGACCACCTTGCCCCCGAAGGGTTTGGCGGGTGAGCATTTAGCCCTCATCCAATCCGTGGACCTGGAACCGGTCCTTCAAACCTTGAAGAACATCGATATCATCGGTTTAGTGGATGTGCAGGTCCCCCTCTTGGGCGACCATGGCGCCGCCAAATTCTTTGGGCCCCAAAAGGGCGCCAATCCCGAGATGGTGGAGGAGTTGGAAAAGGGCCTCTATCACTTTGAGGGCATCCTTTCCAAAGCCGCAGGCATCCTCTTGAAGAACCAAAGGGGCTCGGGCGCCGCCGGAGGATTGGGCATGGCCTTGTTGGCCCTGGGTGGAAAACTTGAAAGCGGGTTCGATTTCGTGGCCCAAACCTTGAAGGTCGAGGACCTGATGAAAGGCTGTGACCTGGTCATTACCGGGGAAGGCCATCTGGATAATTCAAGCCAAGAGGGCAAAGCCCCCGTGGCCGTGGCCCGTCTGGCCAAGAAGCTGGGTATCCCTTGTATCGCCATCGTGGGCGCCGTGGACAAGGACCTAAAGTGGCTCCAAGGCGAGGGCATCCGGCAGGTCTATCCTCTTTTCGATAAACCCGTCGTCGGCGAAGACGCCTCGAAGATGCAGATCGCCGCGCGCATCGCCGACATCGTCAATACTTTCGTCGTTAAAAAATAAAAAAAACTAAATATCCACCACAGAGGCACAGAGCCACAGAGAACTCATTGTTCTAACGGCTTTGAATGATCCTGTCGTTCCCCAAATCCAAAAAATCTTCCCTCTGTGACTCCGTGTCTCTGTGGTAAAGAGCTTTGTTCTTTTCAGAAAATTTCCAACAACAATTTGAATACCATCGCCCCTCCCGCCAATACCGCCAGTACGGCGGGCATCATCTTCACGAGGAACGGCGTGACAGCCTTGAAGGATATCCCTGAGGGATAAAAGATCTGTTCCCCCCACCCGTCCACCAAACAAAAACAATGACGGCAGAGGTAGGTCACAAAAAACCCGAACTGGAAAGAAACCGGCTGGAACCGGAAAGCGTGCTTCTGGTAGCACTGGGGACAGAAAAAATAATGAAAGCCGGGCAATATTTCCGGGAACACTTGTGGCCAGAAAACCTTCACATAGAGGAAGACGACCGATTTGACCAAAAAGGCCATGGCCTTTTCCCCCGGGGTCGCCTGTAAAAGCCAGCCGCAGTAATAGACCAGCAAGTGATAGACCAGGGCGATCTCCACGGCCCACAGGAAAAGCTTGAAGAGGTGCTTCACGAACCGGTGGGATGATATCCGCAAACGGCCTTGGCTATCCTTTACCAGGCAATGCAAGCCCGCGGTCCAGCTAAGGAGCCCTAGGGCGTAACCCATCAGGCGTTGGGCCAACGACGGCCCCCTTTTTCTCTTTTTTGCCGAGTCCATATTTTTCCTTTTCACGAGGCTCAGGATAAAAGAATTCGGGAAAGGACGGTACTGTTTTTACCCTGATCCATACTATCTGCTATACTTGGCCCGTTTTATTCCCTTCAAAGGATGACTGGATGACCGCCGCTATTTCCCCTTCCCTTTCGATCTGGGAACAACTGGCCGACAAGGCCCTTCAAAAGACCGCGCCTACGATCGAAGAGGCCCGGGCCGTCCTGACCGCTCCCTCGGAAGAGACCCTCTCCATCGTCCACGCCGCTTACCGGGTCCGCCGCCATTTTCACGGCAACAAAGTGCGTATCCACGTCCTTCAGAACGCCAAGTCCGGGGCCTGTCCCGAGGACTGCGGCTTTTGTTCCCAATCTTCCAAATACACCACCCCCGCCGCCAAGTACCCCATGATGGAAGTGGAAGAACTGGTGGAGGGCGCCCGCAAGGCCAAAGCCGCCGGGGCCTGGAAATATTGCATGGTCACCGCTACCCGGGGACCCTCGACCCGCGACCTAGATGTCATCTGCGAGGCCACGCGCCGCATCAAATCCGAAGTGGGCGTTAAGGTCTGCACTTCGCTCGGCATCCTGACCGCCGAAAAGGCCCAGCGCCTGGCCGAGGCCGGCGTGGACCGTTTCAACCATAACCTGGAGACTTCCCGCCGCTTATATAGCGAGATCGTCTCCACCCATAAATTCGAGGACCGTCTTGAGACCACCCGCCTGGCCCGGGCGGCCGGCATGGAAGTCTGTTCCGGCGGCATTATCGGCATGGGCGAGGGATTGGAAGACGTCATCGACCTTTGCTATACCCTGCGGGAGACCGGCGCCACCTCGGTACCCGTCAATTTCCTGGACCCCCGCCCCGGCACCCCCTTCGCGGGGCGCCCCCACGTGGAACCTTATTACGCCCTACGGGTACTGTCCCTCTTCCGGTTCGTGCATCCCGACGTGGACGTGCGTTCAGCGGGCGGGCGCGAAGTCACCTTCCGGTCCCTCCAGCCCCTTGTGCTTTATGTGGCCAATTCCATCTTCACCAACGGTTACCTTACTACCGGCGGGCAAGGCGATAACGCCGACCACCAGATGATCAAGGATATGGGATTCGTACCCGAGATCGCCGGTGGGGAATACAACGCCTGAGCTGAACTGTCCCATCTTTGTGTAAGATGGTCCCGATGAAACCTTCTTCTCAAAACTCCCTTTGGTATCCGTCCCTAGGTTTGCTTGCCGTCCTCTTGTTGGCTTACGGCCGCCTGATCCTTCACCCCGACCTGCACATTGCCTGCCCCGAGAACGACATCTGGAACCTGCCCATCCGCTGGTCGGTCCTTTCCGCGCTGCGCCAAGGTCTCATCCCTCTTTGGGAACCCCATTTGGCCTTCGGTTCCCCCTGGCTGGCCACTTGGCAGACCGAGACCTTTTATCCAGGAACCCTTCTTTTCACATGGCTGGGATTGGATGCCTGGAATCTTTCCGGCGTTCTTCACCTGCTTATCTTTTCCCTGGGTGTTTATTTTTTCTTAAGAAGCTCGGACGCCAAACCCTTCGGGGCTTTCCTGGCCGCCGCCTTGGCGCCTCTTACCCCCTGGGCCTATAACCATTTGGGAAGCAATTCCCCCATGGACACCTTAGCTTGGGCGCCCTGGGTTTTTTACGGTCTTCACGAAAGGCTTCATGGCAGGCCCCATGGCGCCCTCAAACTCAGCGCCTTCCTGTCCTTGCAGATATTGGCCGGTTATCCCCAGATCACGCTTTATACCGGGTTGGGCTGCCTCTTATTCGTGACCTATCACAAAAGCTGGGCCGCGTGGCGGGGCTTGGCCCTGGCTTCGACCGGCGCCCTTCTCGTAACCGCCGCCCAATGGCTTCCCTCGGCCGAATATTTCCTTTTCAATTCAGTCCGACTCCCGGCCGTGCCTTCCGATCCCGATTTCATTCTGCCTCTGGAGAACCTGAAAACCCTTTGGGACCCTCAAGCCCTATCCTCCGGGGGAATAGTCGACTATGTCCGGTCTCCCACTTTCTTTTTCTTCAATCTCTACGCGGGCTGGGTCCCCCTGGCCTTCCTGGCTTGGGGCCTGACACGTTTGAAAAAATTGGGGCCTGAGTCGCGTTTTTTCATGCTGGCATTCGCGGCCTGCCTTCTCTGGGCTTTTGTCCCTTTTTCCGGGCTTTTCCATCTGCTCCACCTTCCGTTCCCCGCCGTCCTGGAGCCCGCCAAATCCTGGGCCCTCGGCAACGTGATGGAGCTTTTCGCCGTGGGATTCCTGGCATCGGACCTCTTGCCCAAAGTCGGCGCGCGGAAATGGGTTCTAGCGGCGGCCATCCTCAACCTGCTTTATCCCATTTGGGTCCACCCGGTCGAGCGGAACCTCCTGCCTGGAGATCCCGCCTTGGAAGCTCAAGCCGCCGAACTGAAGGGCCACCTGGGTTCGGGACGATTATTGGTCTTAGCGGACAACGAAACCTACG